>NZ_JASCPK010000043.1:0-40300 GCF_029959385.1 Pseudomonas sp. PS01303 | reverse complement strand
CTGCGATCTTTTGATCTTGATTGTAAAAAACAAGATCAAAAGATCGCAGCCTGCGGCAGCTCCTACATCGGATCGTGTGAAATCAGGCGGCGGGCTGGTCGAGTTCCAGGCCTACGCCCAATCGGCGGCTCATGCACGGCCAGCGTTTCCACGCGGCGCCGGTGTCCGGGCTGCTGAGTTTTTCGCGGTAGGCTTCTACCGATTCCAGCGCAAAACTTTCGTCGTTGAGCATCTCGTCGATCGCGTGATGCACCGCTTCGTCCAGTTGGTTGGCAAATTCCTCACCGATCAATTGGTGAGCAATCAAGTTGGCGACCGTCATGTCCAAGGGGATCAGTGGCTGGCCGAAATGCTTGATGTACAGGTCGTTGACCTCTTCGACAAAACGGTGCGCCAGATAGGCTTCATCAAGCAGGCTGTCCAGGCCAACATGCCCGGCCATGATGGCGGGTGGCTGGAGGAAATACTGCTCGGCGATTTTCAGCACCGGTTTGATCTGCGATTCGATTCCCGCTTCCCTGGCGACTTCATTGGCTGCATCCAGCAGGTCTGGCACTTCATCGATGTAGGCGGCGACAAAACGCGTCAGCACGCCTTGGGCGTCGGCTTCCGGCAGTTGAATGGCCGGGTGTAAATGAGGCAGCTTGCTTTCCAGCTGACGGGTCAGCAGGCCGGTGTCTTTCTCATGCTGTTGGGCTGTTTGGATCTGCTCGCGCAATGCGGCGGTGTTCATGAAAACTCCAGGAAACAAGGCAATGAATTAGGGAAGACATAACTTAGCTGGCTTACGAAAATTGCTAAGACGCATTTGTCATAATTATTTCATCCTTGATGCAGCTGCGTTATATCGATTTGCCACCACTCGTCTGCATCCTTCTCCATTCGTGCCCTTGAACGCAAGTTCCAGCTGTTTCAGATCATTTACCTCGCCACGTTGCAATTCTCAGCCGCTGACTATACTCGCCAGTGAATGGAGTTAGCTGATGACGCCCGACTGCACCCGCAGCAAGGCCCGGCGATTCAAGTTCGTAGTCTGATGCAGCCGCTCCCTTGCCGCAGGCGAAAGCCGGCGGGATAACAAGAACGATAAGGGGAACCCGCAATGATGCGACATCCACACGTCTGGATGGGCCTCCTGTTGTGGTCGATTTTCAGTCCGGCACACGCCGCATGGACTGTGAATATGGCGCCTGGAGCGACTGAAATCAGTCACGCAGTATTCGACCTGCACATGACCATTTTCTGGATCTGTGTGGTGATCGGGATCATCGTCTTCGGCGCCATGTTCTGGTCGATGATGGTGCACCGCCGTTCTACCGGGCAGGTCGCCGCAAAATTCCACGAAAGCACCACCGTCGAGATTCTCTGGACCGTCGTACCGTTCCTGATTCTGGTAGCGATGGCCGTGCCGGCGACCGCCACCCTGATCAAGATGTACGACACCAGTGAGCCGGATATCGATATCCAGATCACCGGTTATCAGTGGAAGTGGCACTACAAATACCTGGGCCAGGACGTCGAGTTCTTCAGCAACCTGGCCACCCCCGCCGAGCAGATCCACAACAAGGAAGCCAAGGGCGAGCACTACTTGCTCGAGGTCGATAAGCCGTTGGTGCTGCCGACCGGGGCCAAGGTGCGCTTCCTCGTGACCTCCGCCGACGTTATCCACTCGTGGTGGGTGCCGGCCTTCGCGGTCAAACGCGATGCGATCCCGGGGTTCGTCAACGAAGCGTGGACGCGCATCGACAAGCCCGGCATCTACCGTGGCCAGTGCGCCGAACTGTGTGGCAAGGATCACGGCTTCATGCCGATCGTGGTCGAGGTCAAGGAGAAGGCCGACTACGACAAATGGCTCGCCGAGCGCAAAGCCGAAGCCGCGCAGCTTAAAGAGCTGACCAGCAAGGAGTGGACGCTCGACGAACTTAAAGAACGCGGCGACAAGATTTATCACACCACCTGCGTCGCCTGTCACCAGGCCGAAGGCCAGGGCCTGCCGCCGATGTTCCCGGCGCTCAAGGGCTCGAAAATCGCCACCGGACCGAAAGAAGGCCACTTGAGCATCGTCTTCCACGGCAAGCCCGGCACCGCCATGGCGGCGTTCGGCAAGCAGCTGTCGGAAGTCGATATCGCAGCGGTCGTGACCTACGAACGTAACGCCTGGGGCAACAACAAGGGCGACATGGTCACGCCAAAAGAAGTGCTGGAGCTGAAACAGGCGGAAAGCAAATGAGCCGGTCTATCGCGTACTTCGTGAACCGGCCGGGGCAGCGCGCCCCGGCCTGCCTCGCCCACTCACGTAAAGGAGACCGGCCATGAGCGCTGTCATCGATGACCATGGTCATGCCGACCACGCCCACGGCCCTGCCAAAGGCCTGATGCGCTGGGTGCTGACCACCAACCACAAGGACATCGGTACGCTGTACCTGTGGTTTGCGTTCTGCATGTTCCTGCTCGGCGGTACGTTCGCGATGGTGATTCGCGCCGAACTGTTCCAGCCGGGGCTGCAAATCGTCGAGCCGGCGTTCTTCAACCAGATGACCACCATGCACGGTCTGGTGATGGTCTTCGGTGCGGTGATGCCGGCCTTCGTCGGTCTCGCCAACTGGATGATCCCGTTGATGATCGGCGCGCCGGACATGGCCCTGCCCCGGATGAACAACTTCAGTTTCTGGCTGTTGCCGGCGGCGTTCCTGATCCTGGTATCGACCCTGTTCACCCCCGGTGGCGGGCCGAACTTCGGCTGGACGTTCTACGCGCCGCTGTCGACGACGTACGCGCCGGAAAGCGTGACCTTCTTCATCTTCGCCATCCACTTGATGGGCATCAGCTCGATCATGGGCGCGATCAACGTGATCGCGACCATTCTCAACCTGCGCGCCCCCGGCATGACGCTGATGAAAATGCCGCTGTTCGTCTGGACCTGGCTGATCACCGCATTCCTGCTGATCGCGGTGATGCCGGTACTGGCCGGGTGCGTGACGATGATGCTGATGGACATTCACTTCGGCACCAGTTTCTTCAGTGCGGCCGGTGGCGGTGACCCGGTGTTGTTCCAGCATGTGTTCTGGTTCTTCGGGCATCCCGAGGTGTACATCATGATCCTGCCGGCCTTCGGCGCCGTCAGCTCGATCATTCCGACCTTTTCGCGCAAGCCGCTGTTTGGCTACACCTCGATGGTCTACGCCACGGCGAGCATTGCCTTCCTGTCGTTCATTGTCTGGGCGCACCACATGTTCGTGGTCGGCATTCCGTTGGTGGGCGAGTTATTCTTCATGTACGCCACGCTGCTGATCGCGGTGCCGACCGGGGTGAAGGTGTTCAACTGGGCCAGCACCATGTGGCAAGGCTCGCTGACCTTCGAGACGCCGATGCTGTTTGCCGTGGCGTTCGTGATCCTGTTCTCCATCGGCGGTTTCTCCGGGCTGATGCTGGCCATCGCCCCGGCGGACTTCCAGTATCAGGACACCTACTTCGTCGTCGCGCACTTCCACTACGTGCTGGTGCCGGGGGCGATCTTCGGGATCTTCGCGTCGACCTATTACTGGCTGCCGAAATGGACTGGCCACATGTACGACGAAACCCTCGGCAAACTGCATTTCTGGCTGTCGTTTGTCGGCATGAACCTGACCTTCTTCCCGATGCACTTTGTCGGATTGGCGGGGATGCCACGACGGATTCCGGACTACAACCTGCAGTTCGCCGACTTCAACATGGTCTCGTCGATTGGCGCGTTCATGTTTGGCGCGACGCAGATTTTCTTCCTGTTCATTGTGATCAAGACCATTCGCGGCGGCCCGCCAGCACCGGCCAAACCTTGGGATGGCGCGGAAGGTCTGGAGTGGAGCGTGCCGTCACCGGCGCCGTACCACACCTTCACCACACCGCCGGAAGTGAAATGAATATCCAGCCTTTTGTGAAATTTGTGCAAAGGCACAGATCCGCCGTGGATGCTTACAAATCTTCTCTGGATGCACACAGATCCCCTATGGATGTTCACAACTCTTATTGGGCAGTACACAGATCCCCTGTGGCGAGGGGATTTATCCCCGCTGGGTTGCGAAGCAGCCCCAAAACCTGCAACCGAGATTTATCAGGCAAACCGTGTGCGCTGGATTCAGGGCTGCTGCGCAACCCAACGGGGATAAATCCCCTCGCCACAAAGGCATCACCGATAAGGGGTGCAAGCCATGGCTGACTCGGTGTCGATGAAGAAGCTCGTCACCCGCCTCCTCGGTGTAGTGGTGGCGATGTTCGTGTTCGGTTTTGCTTTGGTGCCGATCTACGACGTGATGTGCAAAGCCTTCGGCATCAACGGCAAGACCGGTGGGCAGTACGAGGGTGAGCAGGTAGTCGACACTTCGCGCCAGGTGCGCGTGCAGTTTCTGTCAACCAACAACGTCGACATGCCGTGGGATTTCTATCCCAAGCATGACGAACTCACCGCTAACCCCGGCGCAGTCAACGAGATGATCTTCATCGCGCGCAACCCCACCGACAAACCGATGAGTGCGCAAGCCGTGCCGAGCATCGCGCCGAGCAACGTGGCGGCGTATTTCCACAAGACCGAATGCTTTTGCTTTACCCAGCAAGTGCTGCAGCCCGGTCAGCAGATCGAGATGCCGGTGCGCTTCATTGTTGACCGCGACATGCCCAAGGATGTGAAGCACCTGACGCTGTCCTACACGCTGTTCGATATCACCGCCCGACATCCACCGGTGGCTGTAAACACTGGCGGTTGAGCGTGCCCGATAAGGAGAACAATAAATGGCAACTCATGAGCATTATTACGTTCCGCCGCAAAGCAAATGGCCGATCATTGCGACCTTCGGCATGGCCATCACCGTGTACGGCCTGGCCGTCTGGTTCAACGATCTAAAGGCGGCGCGCCCGGAATCCCACGGCCCGTACATCTTTTTCGTCGGCGGCCTGTTGCTGGCGTACATGCTGTTCGGCTGGTTCGGCGCGGTGATCAAGGAAAGCCGCGCGGGGCTCTACAGCGCGCAGCTGGATCGCTCGTTTCGCTGGGGCATGAGTTGGTTCATCTTCTCCGAGGTGATGTTCTTCGTCGCCTTCTTCGGTGCGCTGTTTTACGTGCGCCACGTCTCCGGCCCGGCGCTCGGCGGCGAAGGCACCAAAGGCATCGCACACATGCTCTGGCCGAACTTCCAGTTCACCTGGCCGCTGCTGCACACGCCGGATCCGAAACTGTTCCCGCCGCCCAAGGACGTCATCAGCCCGTGGGGCCTGCCGCTGATCAATACGATCCTGCTGGTCAGCTCCAGCGTGACCATCACCATCGCCCACCATGCCTTGAAAAAGGGCCATCGCGGCGCGCTGAAAATCTGGCTGGCGATCACCGTGCTGCTCGGTTGCGCGTTTCTCGGTTTCCAGGCTGAGGAATACATTCACGCCTATCACGAACTGGGGCTGACCCTCGGTTCGGGCATTTATGGCGCGACGTTCTTCATGCTCACCGGGTTCCACGGCGCCCATGTGACCATCGGCACGATCATTCTGTTTGTGATGCTGATGCGGATCATGAAGGGCCACTTCGACAACGAGCACCAGTTCGGCTTCGAAGCGGCGAGCTGGTATTGGCACTTCGTCGATGTGGTGTGGATCGGCCTGTTTATCTTCGTTTACGTGCTCTGAGGATCAACGCTACCAAGGCGCATGCGAGACCAATTGGCCGCTGTAAAAGCCCCAGGCGATCAAGCCGACGGTACCAGCGGCCAATGCCACCCGAACACTCAAGGCGATGACCAGGCGATTGGAACTGCTGTCGTCCTTGACCAGGAAAAACAGGCCGCTGAACAGGCTGATCACCGTGGCAATCAGCATCAGGACGATCGCTGTTTTGAGCATGGGAAGAACTCCGGGGGACAGGCGATGCAGTTGAGTATAGCGAGCGCAACGACTGACTTTGTGGCGCGGCCATGAAGCGCTTTCGTCCGGGCGTGATTCCGACCGTGGTGGTGGCGTTATTGTTGCCGCTATTGGTGTCTTTGGGCTTTTGGCAACTGAGCCGAGGCGCCGAGAAAACCGCCCTGCTCGCCAGTTACGCCGAACGCCGCGCGGCCGAGCCGATGGCCAGCACCGAGTTGCCACACACATCCGATCCGGCCTATCGCCGCGTGCACCTGCACGGCCAGTTCGATGCCGCGCACAGTCTGTTGCTGGATAACCGCCAGCGTAACGGCAAGGTCGGCGTCGAGTTGCTGCAACCGTTTCAGGATCAACGCAGCGGTTTGTGGATGCTGGTCAATCGCGGCTGGTTGCCGTGGCCGGATCGCCGTGTACCGCCGCAATTCACTACGCCCACTGAGGCGTTGAATATCGATGCCTGGGTCTACGTCGCCCCCGGCGCCACTTTCCAGTTGCACGCTGATCCAGTCAGCAGCACCTGGCCACAAACCATCACCGCCGTCGAACCCGCCAAGCTGTGGCAAACCCTCGACCGCGACGGCTTCGCCTACGAATTACGCGCCGAACCCGGCCCGGCCAGCTACGAGGCCGATTGGCCGGTGGTTGCGATGGGCCCGGAAAAACACCTCGGTTACGCCGTGCAGTGGTTCGCCATGGCCACCGCCCTGCTCGGCCTCTACGTCTATTTGGGCTTGCACAACGCAAAGGAGAAACACCATGGGAACGGCCATGAATCCACCCAGCATGTCTGAGGCGAAACCTGCCGCCAGCCGCCGTCGCGGGCGCATTCAGCTGCTGCTGATTTTGCTTGGCGTGATTGGCCCGATGGTGCTCGCCACCGGCATGTACAAATTGCAGTTCTGGGTGCCGGAAGGTCGCAGCTATCACGGTGAACTGATCGGCAACGGCCAGACCCGCGCCGACCTCGGCGTGCAGGCCGACGAGGATCGTTGGCAGATCCTGGTCACCGCGCCGAAAGATTGCGCGGTGGATTGCCAGCAACTGGTGTATCTGGCGCGGCAGATCCAGATCGGCCTCGGCCGCGATGCCGGCCGCGCCAGCCATGCCCTCGCCGCTGCGCAACCGGTCAGCGCTGATTACGACGCCAAGCTCAACCGCGAATATCCACAGCTGCAACGCTATCCGCTGGACGCCGCTGTGTTCAGTAAAACCACGGGCGACAAAGCCACGCCGCAACTGTGGATCATCGACCCCCACGGCAATCTCGTGCTGCGTTATGAGCCGAATGTGAAGGGCAAGGATCTGCTCAACGACCTGCGTCATCTGCTGAAACTGTCGAACATCGGATAAGGGCATCGTCATGGCCAAACCTGGATTTCGCCTCGCGCTGTTTGCCACCCTGCTGGCCCTGATTGTGGTGCTGCTCGGCGCCTATACGCGCCTGACCCACGCCGGCCTCGGCTGTCCGGACTGGCCGGGTTGCTACGGTTTTATCAGCGTGCCGAAAAGCGAAGCGCAACTGGCCCATGCCGAACTGCATTACCCCGACTCGCCGGTGGAGGCGCACAAGGGCTGGAACGAGATGATCCACCGCTACTTTGCCGGCACCCTCGGCCTGCTCATTTCGATTCTGGCCGGGCGCGCGTGGGTTAACCGTCGCCATCCGGGGCAGCCATTGAAGCTGCCACTGTTTCTGCTGGCGGTGGTGTTTGCGCAAGCGGCGTTTGGCATGTGGACGGTGACGCTCAAGCTCTGGCCGCAAGTGGTCACCGGGCATTTGCTCGGCGGTTTTGCGACCTTGAGTCTGCTGTTTTTGCTGACGTTGCGATTGTCCGGGGTGTTGCCGGCGCTGACCGTGCCCAAGCGTTTGCAATATTGGGCAACGGCGGGATTATTGTTGGTGATTGGCCAGATCGCGCTGGGTGGCTGGGTCAGCTCCAACTACGCGGCGGTGGCGTGTATCGACTTCCCAACCTGCCACGGGCAGTGGTTGCCACCGGCGGATTTCGCCAACGGCTTTCATCTGACGCAACACATCGGCCCGAATTATCTCGGCGGGCAACTCGACAGCGATGCGCGCACGGCGATTCACCTGACTCACCGGATCGGCGCGCTATTGGTGACTTTGGTGCTCCTCGGTTTGGCGTGGCAATTGAAAGTGGTCGGCATGACACGGCTGGCTGGTCTGGTGCTGATCGCCCTCGCGGCGCAGATCACCCTCGGCATCAGCAACGTGTTGTTCCATCTGCCGCTGCCAGTGGCGGTCGCGCATAACGCCGGCGGGGCCGCGTTGTTGCTGACCATGGTGCTGGTCAATTACCACGCGCGCACCAGTCTGGTTCGGGTTAAACAACCGGTGCTCGCGCGCTGGCGCCTGAGCCCGCGTAAACACTCGGCCGCGCCCATCACTATTAAAGGAGAAACGCCGTGGCGATTCTGATTGGCGAACGTCCGCATCAGGCGATCTGGCGTGATTATCTGGAACTGACCAAACCGAAAGTCGTGGTGTTGATGCTGATCACCTCGCTGGTCGGCATGTTCCTCGCGACCCGCGCCGGGGTGCCATGGACGGTGCTGGTGTTCGGCAATCTGGGTATCGCGTTGTGTGCCGGTGGCGCGGCGGCGGTCAATCATGTGGTCGATCGGCGCATTGATGCAGTGATGGCGCGTACGCATAAACGGCCGTTGGCCGAGGGCCGGGTTTCGCCCGCAGCGGCGCTGACCTTTGCATTGGCATTGGCGCTGCTTGGTCAGGCGTTGTTGCTGACCTTCACCAATCCGCTGACGGCGTGGCTAACGCTCGCTTCGCTGCTCGGTTACGCGGTGATCTACACCGGTTTCCTCAAACGTGCGACGCCGCAGAACATCGTCATCGGTGGCCTCGCCGGCGCCGCCCCACCTCTGTTGGGTTGGACCGCCGCCACCGGCCACGTCAGCGCCGAACCGTTGTTGCTGGTGCTGATCATCTTCGCCTGGACGCCGCCGCACTTCTGGGCGCTGGCGATCCATCGCAAAGAGGAATACGCCAAAGCCGACATCCCGATGCTGCCGGTCACCCACGGCGAGCACTACACCAAAGTGCACATTCTGCTGTACACCTTCGCGCTGCTGGCGGTGAGTCTGTTGCCGTACGTGATCCACATGAGCGGCGTGCTCTACCTGATTTGCGCGCTCGCTCTGGGCGCAAGGTTTCTGCAATGGGCCGTGGTGCTGTACCGTGGCACTCGGCCGCACGCGGCGATCAACACCTTCAAGTACTCTATTTGGTACTTGTTCCTGCTGTTCATCGCCCTGCTCGTAGACCACTACTTACTGTTGAACCTATGACTCGAACCCAGAAAACCGTCTTCATCCTCGTCGCCGTGATCGCGCTGATCCTCGGCCTGACCGTCAACAAAGTGCTGAGCGGCAAGGGCCAGGGCGACCCGACTGCGCTGATCGATGCCGGCATTATCCTGCTGCCGCAGAGCCGCACCCTGCCGGACGTGACGATGACCGATCAGGACGGCAAACCGGTGGCGATCAATGAGTTGAAAGGTAAGTGGAGTTTGCTGTTTTTTGGCTACACCTTTTGCCCGGACATCTGCCCGACCACCCTCGCACAGCTGCGGCAGATCAAGAGTGAACTGCCGAAAGACGCTGTGGATAAATTGCAGATCGTGCTGGTCAGCGTTGACCCGAACCGCGATAACCCGAAGCAGTTGAAGCAGTATCTGGGCTACTTTGATCCGCAGTTTGTCGGCCTGACGCCGACCTCGATTGAAGAGCTGCAGAAGGTGGCGAATGCGGTGAGTATTCCGTTTATTCCAGCGGATACCAATAAGCCGAATTACACGGTGGATCACAGCGGTAACCTCGCGGTGATTGGCCCGGATGGCACCCAGCGTGGGTTTATTCGTGCGCCATTGAACAACGCCAAACTGGTTGCGCAACTCCCGGTCATGCTTAACCGTAAGTGACAGTTTAAAAGCCAAGAGCCCCTCACCCTAACCCTCTCCCGGAGGGAGAGGGGACTGAATGGGGGATATTCAAGAATTACGCCGAAATGAACGTGCTGCTTTGAATCCATAATCGCCAAGATCTTTCAGTCGATGTATGGCGCCAGACACCTCGGTCGGCCCCTAAAAGCCCCTCACCCTAGCCCTCTCCCGGAGGGAGAGGGAACTGAATGGGGGATATTCAAGAATTACGCCGAAATGAACGTGCTGCTTTGAATCCATAATCGCCAAGAACGTTCAGGTCGATGTGCTGTGTCGAATCCATAATCGACTGGATCTTTCAGGTCGATGTATGACGCCAGACAGCTCGGTCGACCCCCTCTCCCTCAGGGAGAGGGCTGGGGTGAGGGGAAGCTTCACAGCAGGTCAAAAGCCATTCACCAGACACAAAAAAGGGGACGCTCATGGCGTCCCCTTTTTCTTTGATCGTTCCCACGCTCTGCGTGGGAATGCAGCAAGGGACGCTCTGCGTCCGGGGATGCATGCCCACGCGGAGCATGGGCACGATCAGTGTTGTAGCGTGATCAGAACGCCGGCAGCACCGCGCCTTTGTACTTCTCGGTAATGAATTTCTTCACTTCCGGGCTGTGCAGCGCAGCAGCCAGTTTCTGCATCGCGTCGCTGTCCTTGTTGTCCGGGCGGGACACGAGGATGTTCACGTACGGCGAGTCATTACCTTCAATCACCAGCGCATCCTTGGACGGATCGAGCTTGGCTTCCAGCGCGTAGTTGGTGTTGATCAGCGCCAGATCGACCTGTGTCAGCACGCGCGGGATGGTCGCGGCTTCCAGTTCACGGATTTTCAGGTCTTTCGGGTTGGTCGCGATGTCTTTGACGGTCGACAGGATGTTGGTCGGATCCTTCAACGTGATCACGCCAGCCTTGGCCAGCAGCAACAGCGCACGGCCGCCATTGGTGGCGTCGTTCGGGATCACCACGTTGGCGCCGCTTGGCAGGTCTTTCAGGTCTTTGATCTTGCTCGAGTAAGCGCCCAGCGGCTCCAGGTGCACACCGGTCACGGCGACCAGGTTGGTGCCTTTGGCCTTGTTGAACTCATCGAGGTACGGCTGGTGCTGGAAGAAGTTGGCGTCCAGACGCTTTTCGGCGACCTGTACGTTCGGCTGAATATAGTCGGTGAAGACCTTGACCTTCAGATCCACGCCTTCTTTGGCCAGTGCTGGCTTCACGAACTCGAGGATTTCTGCGTGCGGCACCGGAGTGGCGGCAACGGTCAGAGTTTCGGCGTGGGCCGAGAATGCTGCAACGGCAGCGAAAGCAGCGATCAGTTTTTTCATTCAGCTAACTCCTTATGAGGCGCCCGTCTGGCGCCTGCCAGCGAATGGCCGGCTCATCTGTTCAATACAAAACCGCTTATTTGCGCGAGAAATGCACGACCAAACGGTCGCCCACCATCTGCAGCACTTGCACCAGAATCAGCAGCAACACCACGGTGACGATCATCACGTCAGTCTGGAAACGCTGGTAGCCGAAACGGATCGCCAGATCACCCAGACCACCGGCGCCGACCACACCGGCCATTGCCGTGTAGGAAACCAGTGTAATCGCCGTCACCGTAATCGCTGCATAGATACCCGGACGGGCCTCTGGCAGCAACGCGTTGAGAATGATCTGCCGCGTGGTCGCGCCCATGGCCTGGGTCGCTTCGATGATGCCGCGATCGACTTCACGCAGCGCGGTTTCCACCAGACGCGCGAAGAACGGCGTGGCACCCACCACCAGCGGCGGAATCGCACCGGCCACGCCCAGCGACGTGCCAGTAATCAGCACGGTGAGCGGGATCATCACGATCAACAGAATAATGAACGGCAGCGAACGCAGGATGTTCACCGCCAACGACATGATCGCGTAGAGAACGCGGTTTTCCAGCAACTGGCGCGGGCTGCAGAGAAACAGCAACACGCCCAGCGGCAGGCCGAGCAACACGGTGAACAGCAGCGAGCCGCCGAGCATCATCATGGTGTCGTTGGTGGCCAGGCCGATTTCCAGCCAGTCGATGTTCTGGAAGAACAGCTTGATGGCTTCTATCGCGGCGTCGTAATTCTTGATTGCAGCGTCGAACATTTCCATTAACGCAGCACCTCCATGTGGACATCAGCGGCGGTGAAGCGGGCGAAGGCCGCTTCCATGTCGCCACCGGTGACGGCCAGGGTCAATTGCCCGTAGGGGATGTCTTTGATGCGGTCGATACGACCGGCGAGGATGCTGTAGTCGACCCCGGTTTCCCGGGCGACAGTACCGAGCAAAGGCGCGTAGGTCGCTTCGCCCTGGAACGTCAGACGGACGATACGGCCCGGCACGTGCGCGAAATCATCACGCTGCTCGCCTTCATCGACTTGCTCGTCTTCCTGGACAAAACGCTTGGTGGTCGGGTGCTGCGGATGCAGGAACACATCGGCCACCGAACCTTGCTCGACGATCACGCCAGCGTCCATCACCGCCACTTGATCGCAGACGCGACGAATCACGTCCATCTCGTGGGTAATCAGGACGATGGTCAGTTTCAGCTCGCGGTTGATCTCGGCCAGCAGTTGCAGCACCGAGGCCGTGGTCTGTGGGTCGAGGGCACTGGTGGCCTCGTCGCACAGCAGAATCTTCGGCTTGGTCGCCAGAGCGCGGGCGATGCCGACGCGCTGCTTCTGGCCGCCAGACAATTGCGCCGGGTACTTCTTGGCGTGGTCAGACAAACCAACGCGCGCCAGCAGTTCAGCCACACGCTGATTGATCTCGCTGGTCGACAACTCACCGGCCAGGGTCAGCGGCAACGCAACGTTGTCGGCGACGGTCTTGGAGGCCAACAGGTTGAAGTGCTGGAAAATCATCCCGACTTGCTGACGGAAACGGCGCAGGCCTTTGGCGTCGAGCGCGGTGACTTCTTCACCGTCGACGAAGATCTTGCCGCCGCTGGAATCTTCCAGGCGATTGATCAGACGCAGCAGGGTACTTTTTCCCGCACCGGAATGGCCGATCAGGCCGTAGACCTGACCGTTCTCAATCGAGAGACTGGTTGGGTGCAGCGCGGGAATGTCCTTACCGGCGACGCGGTAAGTCTTGTGGACGTTTTGAAACTCGATCACGTAGCGAACCTTGTGGGGCGCGTTAGAAAAGGATCAGCGGTTAGCCGGGCGCGCATTTTAGCCTGTCCGTATAGAGGTTCTTAGCATTTATTTCGCAATTAACCTTCGATTTGGCAATAACAAGATCAAAGGTCATAAAAAAGGAACGCTCCGAGCGCCTCATCAGTCACTAAGTAAGCGACTTGAAAACCCTGGGTGCCGTGCCCGGGAACCACTCAAGAGTCCCCGGCAAACACGGGGTCAACCGAGGAGTTTACGACTGATGAGCAAGAAGCCTACGTCCGACAAAAGCCAGATGGCCGGAACCGATGCCCCGGATCGAGCCAACACCAACGCCAAACTCGACAGCCTGGAGAAATTCCGCTCCGACGCCACTGGCCAAGCCCTGCGCACCAATCAGGGCGTCAAGATTGCTGACAACCAGAACACCCTGAAGGCCGGCCCGCGCGGGCCATCGCTGCTTGAAGACTTCATCATGCGTGAAAAAATCACGCACTTTGACCATGAACGCATCCCGGAGCGCATCGTCCACGCGCGCGGCACTGGCGCCCATGGTTTCTTTCAGGCTTACGAGAACCATTCGACGCTGACCAAGGCCGGTTTCCTACAGGATCCGGGGAAAAAGACGCCGGTGTTTGTGCGCTTTTCCACGGTGCAGGGCCCGCGTGGTTCCGGCGATACAGTACGCGACGTGCGCGGTTTCGCGGTGAAGTTCTTCACCGATGAAGGCAACTTCGACCTGGTCGGCAACAACATGCCGGTCTTCTTCATTCAGGACGCGATCAAATTTCCCGACTTCGTCCACGCAGTGAAACCCGAGCCGCACAATGAAATCCCTACCGGTGGTTCGGCCCACGACACCTTCTGGGATTTCGTGTCCTTGGTGCCGGAATCAGCGCACATGGTTATCTGGGCGATGTCTGACCGGGCGATCCCGAAAAGCCTGCGCAGCATGCAAGGCTTCGGCGTGCATACCTTCCGGCTGATCAACGCCGAAGGCAAATCGCGCTTCGTCAAATTCCACTGGCGCCCGACTGCCGGCACTTGCTCACTGGTGTGGGATGAGGCGCAGAAGCTCGCCGGTAAAGACACCGACTACCATCGTCGCGACCTCTGGGAAGCGATCGAGATGGGCGACTACCCGGAATGGGAACTCGGCGTACAGATCATCGAGGAGGAAAACGAGCACGACTTCGATTTCGACATCCTCGACCCGACCAAGCTGATCCCCGAAGAAATCGTGCCGATCACGCCGCTGGGCAAAATGACCTTGAACCGTAACCCGGACAACTTCTTCGCCGAGACCGAGCAGGTTGCGTTCTGCCCCGGCCACATCGTGCCGGGCATCGACTTCTCCAATGACCCGCTGCTGCAAGGTCGATTGTTTTCCTACACCGATACGCAAATCAGCCGACTTGGTGGGCCGAACTTTCATGAGCTGCCGATCAACCGTCCGGTCGCGCCATTCCACAACGGCCAGCGCGATGCGCAGCACCGCACGGTGATCGATAAGGGTCGTGCTTCTTATGAGCCGAACTCGATTGATGGCGGCTGGCCGAAAGAAACCCCGCCGGCTGCACAGGACGGTGGTTTTGAAAGTTATCCAGAGCGCATCGATGCGAACAAGATCCGCCAGCGCAGCGAGTCGTTCAGCGATCACTTCTCTCAGGCAACGTTGTTCTTCAACAGCATGAGCCCGCACGAGAAGGAGCACATCATTGCCGCTTACAGCTTCGAGCTGGGCAAGGTTGAACGCGAGTTCATCCGCGCGCGCGAAGTGAACGAGATTCTGGCCAACATTGATCTGGAACTGGCCAAACGTGTCGCGGCCAACCTGGGTCTGCCTGCGCCTACCAAAGGCACGGTGGATGCGCGCAAGGTGTCGTTCGATCACTCGCCAGCGTTGAGCCAGGCGAATCTGCTGCCAGAGAATATCAAAACCCGCAAAGTGGCGATTCTTGCTGCCAACGGTGTCGATGGTGCGGCGATTGATGCGATGAAGAAGGCATTGGCGGCGGAAGGTGCGCACGCGAAATTGCTCGGCCCGACTTCGGCGCCGGTGAAAACTGCGGACGGTAAAATGTTGCCTGTGGATGCTTCAATGGAAGGCATGCCGTCGGTGATTTTCGATGCGGTGTTTGTGCCGGGCGGCGCGGCGTCGGTCAAGGCGTTGAGCGGTGACGGCGTGGCATTGCACTACGTGCTGGAGGCCTACAAGCATTTGAAGGCGATTGCGTTGCAGGGTGATGCCAAGCAACTGCAGGATCTGCTGAAACTGGAAGCGGATGCCGGGTTGTTGCAAGGCAAGGATGTACCGGGGCTGACCAAGCCGTTCTTTGCTGCGATTGGGCAACATAGGGTTTGGGCTCGTGAGCCTAAGGCTAAGGCCATTCCGGCTTAAGTTGTTAGCTGCCTGAAAGGACGCCTTCGCGAGCAAGCCCGCTCCCACATTGGATTCGTGTACGACACGGAACCAATGTGGGAGCGGGCTTGCTCGCGAAGCTTTTTAAGGTTTACGCGGACTCAAAACCATCTGCGCCGGCACCGTGCGCACGATCTGCTTCTCGATTTTCAGATCAAAATCCGGGTTGAGCTTCTTCACCCGCTTGGTCAGCAACGTCGACAACCAAGGATAGTCATTCGTCCGTGGTGCCTGAATCGTCACCCCACACTCATAATTCACCACATCGGCGGCGATCGCATCCAGTTGGCGGCGAAGTTTGTGGCTATCGGTGATGTTCAGCGCAACCGTGGTGCTCTCGGCGGTCGGATCGATCACCTTGGCTTTCGGCTTGGCCTCAGCGGCCAGCAGCGCTGCTTCAGCCTTCTCCAGCTCAGCCTTGCGCGCTTCAGTAATCGCGCCGTTGACGCCACCGGTCAGCGCCGGCGCTTTCGGCATCAGCACGCGGGCACGGCTCAGCGCCGTAGCGGCGGCATTCACATCACCCTTCTGCAACACGATCTGGCTGCGACGCAGATACGCTTCGGCCAATTGCCGCTGGTATTGCTCAAGGGATTGATCATTGGGAGTTTCTTTCTGCAAAGCGGCCAATTGGTCTTCAGCGGTGGCCAGTTCGCTGCTGGCCAGGCTTTGCTCCAGCTGTGCGATGGCCGTAGCCCGCGCATCGGGGGTTTCAACCACCGGTGGGGTACTTTGGCAGGCGCCCAGCAGCACTGAAAATGCGACAAGGAGCAGATAACGGGAGGCGAACGGCTTCATTCCTGCGACTCTCTATTTGCGCAAAAAGCGGCCAAGTCTACACCCCACGACGGGGCAGAACAAAACTCAGGAGAAACAGTGCGGCCGCCGTCACAACGATTGACGGGCCTGCCGGGGTGTCCTTGAACCATGACAAAGCAAGGCCGCCACACACCGCGACCATACCCAGCAGGCTCGCGCCGACCGCCATCTGCTCCGGCGAACGGGCGTGACGCTGTGCCGCAGCCGCCGGAATGATCAGCAGTGAAGTAATCAGCAACACACCGACGATTTTCATCGCCACCGCAATCACCACCGCAATCAACAACATCAGCGCCATGCGCAGACCTGCAACCGGCAGGCCTTCGACCTTGGCCAGTTCTTCGTGCACGGTGATCGCCAGCAATGGCCGCCACAATGTCACCAGCAACACCAGCACCGCCGCGCTGCCGCCGAGGATCCACGCCAGATCAGTCGGGCTGATCGCCAGCAGGTCGCCGAACAGATAGGCCATCAGGTCGATCCGCACTTCATGCATGAAGCTTAGTACCACCAGGCCAAGAGAGAGCGTGCTGGGTGCGAGAATTCCCAAAAGCGTGTCAGACGCCAGCGGTTGGCGCTGTTGCAAAGTCACCAAAAGCACCGCCAGCAGCAGACAGCCTACGGTGACCGCGACCGTCGGGCTGACATCCAGCAAAAAGCCCAGCGCCACACCGAGCAACGCGGCATGGGACAGGGTGTCGCCGAAATAAGCCATGCGTCGCCAGACCACAAACGAACCGAGCGGCCCGGCCACCAGGGCCAGCGCCAGACCTGCAAGCAGGGCATACAACAGAAAATCAGCCATGCTTGCAGTTGTCTCCGTGAACGTGAGGTTGGCCAATCACCGGCCCTTTGACCACCGAACCGTGCAGGTCGTGAGCGTGGTCGTGATGGTGGTGATAGACCGCCAGGCTCTGCGCGTTCTTGCCGAACAGCTCGACAAACGCCGGATCGCCGCTGACCTGCTCGGGATGCCCGGAGCAGCAGACGTGACGGTTGAGGCAGACCACCTGGTCGGTGGTGCTCATCACCAAATGCAAATCGTGGGACACCATCAACACGCCGCAGCCATGGCGATCGCGCAGACGGGTGATCAGGCTGTACAACTCGGCCTGCCCGGCGACGTCGACGCCTTGCACCGGCTCGTCGAGCACCAGCAATTCCGGCTCGCGCAGCAATGCCCGCGCCAGCAATACGCGCTGCATTTCACCTCCGGAAACGCTTTGCACCGGGCTGTCGATAACGTGTTCGGCGCCGACTTCTTTCAACGCGGCCAGCGCACGCGGACGGTCAACGCCCGGCACCAGACGCAGAAAGCGCAGCACAGAAAGCGGCAAGGTAGGATCGACGTGGAGTTTTTGCGGCATATAGCCGACGCGCAGTTTCGGCTTGCGCCAGACGCTGCCGCTGTTCGGCTTCAACAGCCCGAGCACGGCGCGCACCAGCGTGGTCTTGCCGGCGCCGTTAGGGCCGATCAGGGTGACAATCTGCCCCGGCTCGACGCTCAGCTCGATATTGTCCAGCACGGTCTGCCCGGCAAACGTGACGGCGACCTGTTCCAGACGGATCAGCGCATTGCTCATCAAGCCCCCTGGCAACCGGAGCACAGGCCGACGACTTCGACGGTCTGCGCTTCGACGATGAAACCAACGTCTTTGGCGCTGTTGATGATCGCGTCGCTGATCACTTTTTGCTCAAGTTCGATGGCGGCGTGGCATTCGCGGCAAATCAAGAACTGGCCCTGATGCGCGTGTTCCGGGTGTACGCAGCCAACGAAGGCGTTCAGCGAAGAAATACGATGCACCAGGCCGTTTTCCAGGAGGAAGTCCAGCGCACGGTACACGGTTGGCGGCGCGGCGCGGCGGCCATCCTGCTCGCTCAGCACCGCAAGAATGTCGTAGGCGCCCAGCGGCTTGTGGCTTTGCCACACCAATTCCAGCACCCGGCGGCGCAACGCGGTCAGGCGCAAGCCTTTCTGGGCGCACAAGGTATCGGCCTCGGACAAAGCGCTGTGCACGCAATGTGAGTGGTCGTGGGGACGGCTGGCAATCGGTGTAATAGGCATGGGCGGCGACGAGTTTTGATAGAGACGTTATTATGTTACCCGTTCTCGCCTCCTTGAGTGGTCATCGTGTCCCGACTTTTTTCTGTTTTTGTGGCTTTTGTCGCCAGTTTTCTGCTGATCGGTTCGGCTCAGGCCGAGGTCAAAGTCCTCACCAGCATCAAGCCGTTGCAGCTGATTGCAGCGGCCGTGCAGGACGGTGTGGCGATTCCCGAAGTGCTGCTGCCGCCGGGTGCCTCGCCGCATAATTACGCGCTGCGGCCATCCGACGTACGGAAGGTGCAATCGGTCGATCTGCTTTACTGGATCGGCCCGGACATGGAGGGTTTCCTGCCGCGCGTGCTGAACGGTCGTACGCTGCCGAGCGTGGCGGTGCAGGATCTGCCGGGGATGAAGCTGCGCCGTTTTGCTGAAGACAGCCACTCCCACGCCGAAGACGCCGACGAGCATGATCACGATCACCGCCCAGGTACGCTGGATGCGCATTTGTGGCTGTCGCCGGTGAATGCGCGAGTGATTGCCGACAAGATGGCCACAGACCTCAGCGCTGCCGACCCGGCGAATGCCGAGCGCTATCAGAGCAATGCCAAGGCGTTTGATGAGCGTCTGGATGCATTGGATCAGCGCTTGAAGCAGCGTCTGGCCAGCGTAGAAGGCAAGCCGTATTTCGTCTTTCACGAGGCGTTTGATTACTTTGAAGAGGCTTACGGCCTGAAGCACACCGGGGTGTTCAGCGTGGCCGCCGAAGTGCAGCCGGGCGCGCAGCATGTCGCGGCGATGCGCAAGCGTTTGCAGGAAGTCGGCAAAACCTGTGTGTTCAGCGAGCCGCCGTTGCGTCCGCGTCTGGCGGAGACGTTGGTCGCTGGCCTGCCAGTGAAACTGGCTGAGCTGGATGCGTTGGGCGGGTACACCCCGGCGACGGCTCAGGGCTATGAGCAGGTGTTGGAAAAGTTGGGTAATGATCTGGCCGGGTGCCTGGAATCTCTGTAACCCCATAGAAAAAGATCGCAGCCTTCGGCAGCTCCTACAGGAGATTCCATGTAGGAGCTGCCGAAGGCTGCGATCTTTTGATCTTAAAGTGCGAAAGGCAACGGTGTGTGCACCTGCTGCCGCTGCGCCAATTTCTGCTCAAACTCTTTTGGATCGTGAATCAACACGTCCTGCCCGGCAAACTGCTCCGCCGCGATCAACCGCGACAGCCAGAACCGCACACACGCCACGCGCAGCATCGTTGGCCACAACTCAGCCTCTGCCGCCGTGAACGGCCGCAGCGCCGCATAAGCGCCAAGGAATGCGCGGGCACGCGGGCCATCGATCAAACCTTCTTCGTCCGAACACCAGTCGTTCAAGGCAATCGCCACGTCGTACAGCATCGGCCCCGAGCAGGCGTTGTAGAAGTCGATCAGCCCGGTCAGGTGCGTGCCTTCGAACATCGCGTTATCGCGAAACAAATCCGCATGAATGTTCGCCCGAGGCAACGCGAGAATCTTCTCTTTGCGCTCGCTGATTTCATCCAGCGCCTTTTGCAGCAACGCGCGCGGCTCATCGCTCAGGTGCGAGAGAAACGCGTTGCCCTCTTCCAGCATCCAGTCGAGGCCACGATCGGTCTTGCGCTTGATCATACGCTCGCCCTGCGTCGCCAGGTGCAGATGCGCCTGCAATTCGCCGACCTGCACGCAATGCTGGGCATTGGCGACTTTGATGTGTTTGCCGGACAGACGCGGTTGCAGCAGCGCCGGTTTGCCTTTCAGCTCGCGCAACGCCACACCGTCAGTGGTGCGCAGTGCGTACGGCACCGGCAGATCGGCTTCGTGGAGCACGTCGAGCAGGTCGATGAAGAACGGCATCTCCTGCACCGGGCCGCGCTCGACCAGGGTCAGGACAAATTCGCCCTGCTCCAGGCTGATAAAGAAATTGGTGTTTTCGCTGCCGGCGGCGATCCCCTGGAAATCAAGCAGACGGCCTAGCCCGTAAGGGGCGAGAAAGGTTTCCAGCTCGGGCCGAGCCAGGGGCGTGAACACAGACATGTTTTAACTGCCAGTACGGGCGCCGCCAATTGCGGCGCCGGGTGAATTAAAAACTTACTTCCATTCGAAAATCTTCCATGACGGAATCAGCATATCCGGCTGATCCGAGCGGATGAAGTTGGCATCCGTCCCGTCGGCACGCACCAGAAAGTACGGCGGAAAGCCTTTCTGGGTCACTTTGATCGCATAGAGGAAACCGTTCTGGCGGTACTCCTGAATGGTCTTGTCGCCTTCCGTGCGGATGGTAACTTCCGGCTCCCCTGTCGGTGCATCATCCGCCGCCATCGCGGCCAACGGTGAGGCAGCAATCAGACCGACCAGCAGCAAGCGATTTAACGTACGCATGATAACCTTGTCCCTTTGTCGTCAACGGTCCCGCTATTCTAGCGCCGGACCCGCCGAAAAGGTTGATCCTGCTCATGAGCCAAGCCCCCCTCGTCCTGGTGGACGGTTCGTCTTACCTGTACCGCGCCTTTCACGCGCTGCCACCACTGACCACTTCCAAAGGCCTGCCGACCGGTGCGGTCAAAGGCGTGCTGAACATGCTCAAGAGTCTGCGCAAGCAGTACCCGGACAGCCCGTTCGCCGTGGTGTTCGACGCCAAGGGTGGGACATTTCGCGATGAGATGTACGCCGAATACAAAGCCAATCGCCCAAGCATGCCCGACGACATGCGCGTGCAGATCGAGCCGTTGCACCAGAGCGTGATCGCCCTCGGTTTCCCGCTGTTGTGCGTGGAAGGCGTCGAGGCCGATGACGTGATCGGCACCCTCGCCCGCAGCAGCGCGGCGGCGGATCGTCCGGTGATCATCTCCACCGGCGACAAGGACATGGCGCAACTGGTCGATGGCCACATTACCTTGGTCAACACCATGTCCGGTAGCTCGATGGACGTGGAAGGCGTGAAGGAGAAATTCGGCGTCGCACCGGAGCAGATCATCGATTATCTGGCGCTGATGGGCGATTCGTCCGACAACATTCCGGGCGTTCCGGGCATCGGCCCGAAGACCGCTTCCGGCTTGCTGGTCGGCGTCAACGGTGGCCTCACCGAGCTGTACGCCAATCTCGACATCGTCCCGACCCTGCCGATTCGCGGCGCGAAAACCCTGCCGGCCAAGCTCGAAGAGCACAAGGAGATGGCATTCCTCTCCTATCAACTGGCGACGATCAAGATCGACGTGCCGCTGGACGTCGAACTCGACGATTTGCAGATGGGCGCGGAAGACCCGGCCAAGCTCTACGAGCTGTACTCGCTGCTGGAATTCAAAAGCTGGATCAATGATCTGGATCGCGACGCCAAACGGCTGGAATTGAGCGCGGCCAGCGAGCCTGCGCCGGCTGGCGATCTTTTCAGCGCGCCAGACATCGAAACTCCTGCTGCTCCGACCGAAGCGGCGTACGAAACCATCCTCGATCAGGCACGTTTCGACGTCTGGCTGGAAAAACTCAACAACGCCAAGCTGTTCGCCTTCGACACCGAAACCACCGGCATCGACGCGCAGCAGGCGCAACTGGTCGGTCTGTCGTTTGCCGTACAGGCCAACGAGGCCGCGTACATTCCGCTGACCCACTCCTACATCGGCGTGCCAGAGCAGCTGGATCGCGACACCGTGCTGCGTGCACTCAAGCCGATTCTGGAAGATCCGAGCAAGCTCAAGGTCGGCCAGCACGCCAAGTTCGACATGAATATTCTGGCCAACTGCGCCATCGGTGGTGATCAGAGCCAAGGCATCAGCGTGCGCGGCATCGCCTTCGACACGATGCTTGAGTCCTACGTGCTCAACTCCACCGCCACCCGCCACGACATGGACAGCCTCGCGCAGAAGTATCTGGATCACACCACCGTGAGCTTCCAGGACATCGCCGGCAAAGGCGCCAAGCAGCTGACTTTCGACCAGATCGCGCTGGAACAGGCCGGCCCGTACGCCGCCGAAGACGCCGACATCACCCTGCGTCTGCACCAGACTCTGTTCGAAAAACTCAGCGCGATCCCGAGTCTGGCCAGCGTGCTGACCGACATCGAAATCCCGTTGGTGCCGGTGCTGGCGCGCATCGAACGCCAGGGCGCGTTCGTTGACGCGGAGCTGCTCGGCATCCAGAGCATCGAGTTGGGCAACAAAATGGTCGCGCTGGAGCGCGAAGCGTTCGAGATCGCCGGGGAAGAATTCAACCTCGGCTCGCCAAAGCAGTTGGGCGTAATTCTCTACGAGAAACTCGGTCTGCCAGTGCTGAAGAAGACCGCCAAGGGCCAGCCGTCCACTGCTGAAGAAGTGTTGGCGAAACTCGCCGAAGACGATCACCGCTTGCCGAAGGTGCTGATGGAGCACCGCTCGATGAGCAAGCTGAAAAGCACTTACACCGATCGTCTGCCGGAGCAGATCAACCCGCGCACCGGGCGTATCCACACCTCGTATCACCAGGCTGTGGCGTCGACCGGTCGCTTGTCTTCCAGTGATCCGAACCTGCAGAACATCCCGGTGCGCACCGCTGAAGGCCGTCGTATCCGTCAGGCGTTCGTCGCGCCGAAAGGCTACAAACTGCTGGCAGCGGACTATTCGCAGATCGAACTGCGGATCATGGCGCACCTGTCCAAGGACGAAGGCTTGATGAACGCCTTCCGCAACAATCTCGACGTGCACACCGCCACCGCTGCCGAAGTGTTCAAGGTCGAACTGCACGAAGTCAGCTCCGATCAGCGTCGTGGCGCCAAGGCGATCAACTTCGGCCTGATCTACGGCATGGGCGCGCAGAAGCTCGGCAAGGACATCGGCGTCGACACCAAGACTGCCAAGGCTTACATCGACACTTACTTCGCCCGTTATCCGGGGGTTCGTGAGTACATGGATCGCACCCGCGCGCAGGCAGCGGATCAGGGTTATGTCGAGACGTTCTTTGGTCGTCGTCTGTATTTGCCGGAGATCAACTCGAACAAGCCGCAGGAACGCGCTGCCGCCGAGCGCACGGCGATCAACGCGCCGATGCAGGGCACCGCTGCCGACATCATCAAGAAAGCCATGGTGGCGGTGGATGAATGGCTGGCGACGTCCGGGCTGGACGCTCGCGTCATCCTGCAGGTACACGATGAATTGGTGCTGGAGGTTCGCGAGGATCTGGTCGAACAGGTCAGCGCCGAAATCCGCGTGCACATGAGCGAAGCGGCGAAACTGGATGTACCGCTGCTGGTCGAAGTGGGTGTGGGCAACAATTGGGATGAGGCTCACTGAGCCAGTTGATGTCGGTCGCCGCGACATAGCGTCGCGGCAGACCTGATAAATCCTGCTTATTTCGAAAAGCGCTTGGGGTTATTCCAAAGCTTTTTGAAAATAATCTGAACTAATCTGGAAGGTCACTACTCAGAGTTACTGAATGGCTGGTGAAGCCCTTCAATGCTCCTATGTTGTGTTAAGTGTTGGCAGATATCTGAACCCCGCCCTAGCGGTTCGGAACTTAAACCCCGGAATTTCTCCCTCCCCAATGAAATCCGGGGCTTTTTTTGCCCAAAATTTGTCTGTAGCGCGTTCATGCTGCGTTGAAAACGCAGCTCAAATGCTCATTTAGGTACCCTAAAGTCGAGCGCGACCCCGGCCGCTTTTCACTGCCCTTTCGCCTTGCCTGAACACACTACAAACAAATTTCCATATCCCGACTTACTCGGCTGCCGCCTCGGCGCCTTTGTCAGCCAGTTCCATCCAGCCTGCCAATACAGTGTAGGCGTCTTCCAGGCCCATGCGTTTTGGAGCGGAGAACAGTTGGATGGTGACTTGATCGCCCCAGCCTTTGCGGATTTCCGACTGCACTTTGAGCAGGGTGTTTTTGGCTGCGCCGTAGGTCAGTTTGTCGGCCTTGGTCAACAGGATGTGCATCGGCATGCCGGCCGCAACGGCCCAGTCGAGCATGAGCAGGTCGAAGTCGGTCATTGGATGACGGATGTCCATCATCAAAATCAAACCCTTCAAACTCTCGCGGCCACCGAGGTAAGCCTCAAGGTGACGCTGCCAGTGCATCTTCAGCGGGATCGGTACTTTTGCATAACCGTAGCCCGGCAGGTCGACCAGACGGCGATCTTCGTCTAGCTTGAAGAAGTTCAACAGCTGTGTGCGACCCGGCGTTTTCGAGGTGCGCGCCAGGCTGGCGTGAGTCAATGTGTTCAGTGCGCTGGATTTGCCGGCGTTGGAACGGCCGGCAAACGCGACTTCGAAGCCTTCGTCGTCAGGGCATTGATCGACTTTGGCGGCACTGAGCATGAACGTGGACTGTTGGCACAGGCCGAGGATGGGATTCTTGAGTTGCATGGGATTTCCGATGTGGGCGGCGCCGGGATTGGGCGCGGAACGCGGTGTCGCTTCCGTTTCAGTGACGCCAGTATATAATGCCGCAGATTTTGTGTGTGCTTTGTCCCAGCGAAGGATGAAGTTCACGAGAGCGACAGACTTTGATTGCGCATTAGAACGCAGAACGCTCTCAACCCTGAAAAGGTCGTTTTATGACGAAATGGCTGCTGGCTGCCGGAGTCTTGATGCCGCTTTACAGCGCACAGGCTACACAGGATCCGGAAGCTGTGTACAACCGTGTTTGTGGTGCCTGTCATTCCGGCCAACTACCCATGGCGCCCAAAAGAGGCGATCAGGAAGCTTGGACGCCGAGGTTGGCGAAAGGTATGGAGACGCTGGTGCAACACGTGACCCAGGGTTTCAAGGCGATGCCGCCGCGTGGTTTGTGCATGGACTGCAGTGCCGAGGATTACCAAGCCATCATCCTTTGGATGAGCGAGTAAACCCGGTCCATAACTTAACCCTTAGCCGTAGTTGGATTAGCTGATGAACAAATTGATCGTGAGTCTGCTGTTGACCGTGGGAATCTCAGGCTTCGCCCATGCTGCCGGTGATGCCGCAGCGGGCCAGGCAAAAGCCGCCGTTTGCGGAGCCTGCCATGGCCCGGACGGCAACAGCATGGCGCCAAACTTTCCAAAACTGGCCGGTCAAGGTGAACGCTACCTGACCAAGCAACTGCACGACATCAAGTCGGGCAAGCGCACCGTTCTGGAAATGACCGGGCTGCTGACCAACCTGAGCGATCAGGATCTGGCCGACATCGCCGCCTACTTCGCCAGCCAGAAAGGCAGCGTCGGCGCCGCCGATCCGAAGATCGTCGCTCGCGGTGAAGCGCTGTTCCGTGGCGGCAACCTCGCCAAAGGCCTGCCAGCCTGCACCGGTTGCCACTCGCCGAATGGCGCCGGTAACGCCGCTGCCGGCTTCCCGCACCTGGGTGGCCAACACGCTCAATACATCGCCAAGCAGCTGACCGATTTCCGCAAGGAAGAAGGCGGCCGTACCAACGACGGCGACACCATGACCATGCAGACCATCGCCAAGCGCTTGAGCGACGAAGATATCGCAGCGGTCTCCAGCTACATTCAGGGTCTGCACTAAGCGCGTTGTGGCGGGCGTTGAGCGAGGGTGAAGATCAAAAGATCGCAGCCTTCGGCAGCTCCTACAGGGGGGTTGCGTGATCCAATGCTGGAGTTGATATCTCCTGCAATGTTAACGCTCGATTAATCCGTCGCAGCAAGTATAAAAAGGGTGGCTTTGGCCGCCCTTTTTTGTGGCCGCTGCCGTTACACTACAGAACTCATGCCCGCCAGGATCTGTCTGAAAACAGGTCGCGCGAGGCGACCAAAATTGTCCAGGAGTAAAGCATGCGTAATCTGATCATCAGCGCCGCTCTCGTCGCTGCCAGCCTGTTCGGCGTCACCGCCCAAGCCGCCGAAGCCCCAGCCGCCCCTTATGTGGAACTGGCCAACCCGGTACCGGTTGCAGAGCCTGGCAAGATCGAAGTGGTCGAGCTGTTCTGGTACGGCTGCCCGCACTGCTACGCCTTTGAGCCAGTGATCAACCCGTGGGTTGAAAAACTGCCGTCCGACGTCAACTTCGTGCGTATCCCGGCGATGTTCGGCGGGCCGTGGGACGCTCACGGCCAAATGTTCCTGACCCTGGAAGCGATGGGTGTCGAGCACAAGGTTCACGCGGCGGTTTTCGAAGCCATCCAGAAACAACACAAAAAGCTGACCGACAAGAACGAGATGGCTGATTTCCTCGCCACCCAAGGCGTGGACAAGGACAAGTTCCTCGCCACTTTTGACTCGTTCGCCATCAAAGGTCAGATCGTAAAAGCTCGCGAACTGGCCAAGAAGTATGAAATCACTGGCGTTCCAACCATGATCGTCAACGGCAAGTACCGCTTTGACATCGGCTCTGCCGGTGGTGCCGAACAAGCGCTGCAACTGGCTGACCAACTGGTCGCCAAAGAGCGAGCGGCAACCAAGGCTGCAGCCAACTAAGCGCCGCCCCCGCCATGCGCCGCTGGAAGTCTGAACGCATCGTTGGCCTGCATGATCCGCAGGTCAACGAGCATCACCTGGAGTCCACGGGCCTGCCCGCAGACCAACGTCTGCGCCTGCTCAGTTTCAATATCCAGGTCGGCATCAGCACCGAGCGCTATCGGCATTACCTGACCCGTAGCTGGCAGCACCTGCTGCCGCACAACGGTCGCTCAGGCAATCTGCAAAAGATCGGCGACTTGCTCGGCGACTTCGATCTGGTCGCCTTGCAGGAAGCCGATGGCGGCAGCCTGCGTTCGGGCTACGTCAATCAGGTCGAACACCTGGCCCAGCTCGGCGCCTTCCCTTACTGGTATCAACAACTCAATCGCAATCTCGGCCGACTGGCCCAGCACAGCAACGGCGTGCTCAGTCGTCTGAAACCGTCGGCGATTGAAGATCACCCGCTGCCCGGCCCGAAAGGTCGTGGCGCGATTCTGCTGCGTTTCGGCGAAGGTCCGGAAGCGCTGGTGGTGGTGATGATGCATCTGGCCCTTGGCGCGCGAACCCGCAGCCTGCAACTGGCCTATATTCGTGAACTGATCGGTGGCTACAAACACCAGGTGTTGATGGGCGACATGAACACCCACGCCAGCGATCTGCTACAACATTCTCCGTTACGCGATCTCGGCCTGCTGGCCCCGCAGGTGGAAGCGACATTCCCCAGCTGGCGTCCTCAGCGTTGCCTTGATCATATTTTGCTCAGCCCGACCCTGACCCTGGAAAAGGTCGAAGTGCTGGCGCATCCCATTTCCGATCACCTGCCGGTCGCGGTAGAGATTCGTCTGCCGGGTTCGCTCACGGCTGATGCATTGCCCGCGTTGAGTCCTGACCCTCGCGGAACCCCTGAATGAGCGACGAAGCCCAGCGCTGGAAAGAGAAATACCTCAAAAGCATCGAACAACAGGACAAACTCGAACGCCGCTGGGCCGCCAGGCTCGACCTGCTGCGTCGCGGGCTGGTGCGCAGCACGTTAGCCGCCGAAGGCACCGACAAAGTCGTTGATCAGTGCATGAAAGAGATGCGCGACGTGGTGCGCACCGACGACATGGACGCCGGCCTCGCCGCCCTGCTACCGCGCCTGGAAAAAGCCGTGCTCGACTCCGAGCAACGCCGCGAAACCCGCATTGATCAGGTCAGCACCGCGCTGACAGCGCTGGTGACGCAACTGCAAGCCTTGCCGCTGCCTCGCGAAGTCGCGCAACCACTGAAAAAATTCGCCAAGCAACTGGATGGCCGCGTCGGTTCAGCGCGGGAAATGCCATTGCTGCTGAGTGAGCTCAGTGGTTTGCAGGGCAAGGCGTTGAGTCAGTTGGACGCGCCTGCCGAACCTGAGCGACCGGGATTGTTGCAGCGTCTGTTTGGCGGTCGTGACAGCGATGAAGCGCCTACACCAGAAGCGCCCGCCCCGGTTCAGGCTGCTCAACCGGTTGCTGCACCCGAACCGGTTGCGCCTGCCGCAACCATTGAACCGGTAAAAGCTGCGCTTCCGATCCAGGAAGCCCCTTGCGTTGCGATCACTGAAACACCCGCTACGGCGATTCAGGCAGAACCGGAAGTCTTCGCCTTCGTGCCGCCAACCGTCGCCAGCGAAGCCGTCAGCGCTCCAGCAGAAGTCATCGCCGTCGAGCCGGAACCGCAGGTCATTGCCGCCCCTGCCCCCCTCGTTGCCTTCAACCCCGACGAACTGATCCACCACAGCGATCCGTCCCCGCTGATCCTCGACAGCCTGCCGCTGCCCGAACCCATCGCCCAGGCACTGGCCGCGATCGACCCGGAACAACCCGAGCAAGACATTCTCTTTTCTCTGCCGGACACCCCGGAGCCGTCCTACAGCTCCGTGGCCAAACACATCGAAGACACCCTGATCGGCTTGCTCGACGACCTGACCCTGCCCGAACGCCATCGCCCGCAAGCCGAGGCGATGCGCGAGCGGCTGAAACACGGCTTGAACTGGTACGAACTGATCCCGATCCTCGACGATCTGGCGACGTTGATGCTGGCGATCACTGACAGCGGCCAGCACGAATTCGAAGCCTATCTGCAACAACTCAACGAACGCCTCGAAGCGTTTCAAAGCAATCTGCAAGCCGCCAGTGATGGTCATGCCGACAACAGCTCGGCGGCGCGGGCGATGGACACGCAAATTCGCGAGCAAGTCGATGGTTTGCAGACCAGCGTGCAAGAAGCGGCGGATCTGGATGACCTCAAGCAAGTGCTGGAGAATCATTTGGAAGGCCTGCTTGGCACCATGGATCAGCACCAGAAGCAGCGCGACGCCCGCGAGCAGGAAGTGGCGACGCGGCTCAGAGGCCTGTCCGAGCGCGTGGCGCACATGGAACAGGAAGCCCAAGGCTTCCGCGAACACCTTGAAGAACAACGCCAGAAAGCCCTGATCGACCCGCTCACCGGTCTGCCCAACCGCGCCGCGTGGAGCGAACGCCTTGAGCATGAAATCAAGCAGTGGCAGCAGCACGGCAACACCCTGAGCCTGGCGATGCTCGATCTCGATCACTTCAAGCGCATCAACGACAACTACGGCCACTTGGCCGGCGACAAGGTGCTGAAGATCATCGCCACCGTATTGCGCAAACGCCTGCGCGGTTCCGATTTCATTGCGCGTTTTGGCGGTGAAGAGTTTGTGCTATTGCTGCCGGCCACGCCGCCAGCGCTCGGCGCGAAACTGTTGGAAACGCTGCGCGCAGCGATCGAGGCCTGCCCGTTCCACTTCAAGGGCGAACGCGTGACCATCACCATTTCCATGGGACTGGCATCGTTCAAGGCCGGAGAACACAGCGATCTGGTGCTTAAAAGAGCCGATCAGGCGCTGTACCGGGCGAAAAACGCAGGACGCAATCGGGTCGAGCTCGGCTGAGCAATTTGTTCCATTTTGTTTAAATCCGCCCGCTGACCGTCGAGACGCAAGGCAGTACGTTACACTGTTGCATTACTGTCTTGCGTGTATTGCCCTCAGCCATGAAATTTTTTGCCCTCCTCGCGTCGCTGCTCGTTCTGGCCGGTTGTGCCAGCGCCCCGCGTTACGACACCAGCCACCCTTCGGCCAATTACGACAGCCGCATTCAGTTCGTGATCGTCCATTACACCTCGGCTTCGCTGGAGCGTTCGCTGCAATTGCTGACCCACGGCGAAGTCAGCAGCCATTACCTGATCAGCGATGACAAGAACGCGACCGTCTACAAGCTGATGGATGAAAACCAGCGGGCCTGGCACGCCGGCGAAAGCCAATGGCAGGGCCGCACCTGGCTCAACTCCAGCTCGATCGGCATCGAAATCGTTAACCCGGGCTTCACAGACACGCCAACCGGCCGCCTCTGGTATCCGTACAGCGAAGCGCAGATCCAAGGGCTGATCGCCCTGCTCAAAGACATCAGCAAACGCAACGGCATCAGCCCGCGCCATATCATCGGCCACAGCGACATCGCGCCGTTGCGCAAACTCGATCCGGGCCCGCTATTCCCTTGGAAGCGTCTGGCTGACGCAGGCCTGGGCCTGTGGCCCAATGAACAAGCGGTGGCGCGCCAGCAGGCGCTGTTCAACAGCGGCGAACTGCCGAGCATCAGCTGGTTCCAGGGGCAACTCGCGCACCTTGGCTACGACACGCCGCAGACCGGCGAACTCGACGTCGCCACCCGTCACGTCCTCGCCGCGTTCCAGATGCACTACCGCCCTTCGCGCTTCGATGGCACCCCGGATGCGCAAACGGCGGCGCTGTTGTTGGTACTTAATCAGACAAAATAATGACGCCCGCCCGACGGTCAGGGCGAAATCGCAATCAGCAGCTATAACTCATTGGTAATTCTTCGGATATTCCATATGGTTGCTACCCGAGAGACGCTGCGTAGCTGGTTTTATCGCCCTTGGTTTTTGGCGACGATCGCGGCTGTCCTCAGTGCCAGCCTGCTGATCGCCGGCGGTATGTTCTTCGCGATGCGTCAGGTCGAGCAAAGCGAAAGCCGCGAAATGAACGCGCAAGGCGAACGTTTCCTCGCCCGCCTCGAACAATTGTTCGGCCAGTTGCGTGAAAGTCTCGACGACCTCGAAGCACAGCCGTTGCGCAGTTGTGACGGCGACATGATTGCCACCCTGCAGCAAGTCACCTTCAACTATCGCTTCGTCTATGAAGCCGCCTACAGCGATGGCACCCGAACCTGTTCCAACCGTCCGCGTCAGGAAGGTTTGACGGTTGCTCGCCAGCCCGACATCAAAGGCCCGACCTACAGCTATTGGCTGAACACCACCACCGAACCCGATGAAAACCGCGCCGCACTGATGCTCGGGCGCGGCAATTTTCGCGTGGCCACTTCGCGCGGACATTTGACCGACATGGTCGACCTGTCGCCCGGCAGCAGCCTGCTGGTGGTGCTCGATCACGGCACGCGAGCAATCCCGGTACTTGGCACAGAGCAGGCCTGGCCGCCAACCGAGCACTGGCCACCGAAAAACCGCGAGGCGCTGCAAGTCACGCAAACCCGCCTTGTCTACCGCATGCCCACCGACAACCCGGAATATCAATTGGTGCTGATCTCGCCGCGCAGCGGCATGCACATTCCCGCCGTCTGGTGGTGGATGGTGCCAGCCTGCCTCTTGCTCGGCGCGCTGGCCGGGTTCCTGGTGTTTTTGCTGGTGCGCCAGCGTCAGTCAATAGACGCCGAGCTGCACGGCGCGATTCGCCGGGGCGAGTTGCAGGTGCTCTATCAACCGATCTTCGATCTCGACAGTCGCAATTGCGTCGGCGCTGAAGCCTTGCTGCGTTGGCGGCGCCCGGACGGCACGCTGACCAGCCCTGACCTGTTTATCCCGATGGCGGAGAACACCGGACAGATCAGGCAGATGACCGACTTCGTTCTCCAGCGTTTGCTGGAGCAACTCGGTCAGCTCCTGCGCGCCAACCCACAGCTGTATATCTCGGTGAACCTCGCAGCGTGCGACGTGATGGTGCCGCGCATCGGCCAGGTCATGGCGCGCCTGCTGACCCTGCATCGGGTGGCCGCGCGGCAGATTGCCTTCGAGGTGACTGAACGTGGATTGATCGATGTGGTGGTGGCGCGGGAAAATCTGCAAGCCCTGCGCGATGTCGGCCACCAAGTGCTGATCGACGATTTCGGCACCGGCTATTGCAGCCTCGCCTACCTGCAAACCCTGCCGGTGGACTGCCTGAAAATCGACAAAGCCTTTATCGACGCGCTCGGCCATGACGCCGCCAGCAGCGGCGTTGCCCCGCACATCATTCACATGGCGCAGGCGCTGGATCTGAAGGTGATTGCCGAAGGCATCGAACTGGAATCGCAAGCCGAGTTGCTCAGCAGCGAAGGGGTGAAATTTGGTCAGGGCTGGCTGTTCGCTCATGCCTTGAGCGCGGTGCAGTTTATCGAACTGATCACCCGTGGCCGACGACTCGCTGGCCGCCGAATGGATGACGAAGCCTAGACTGCCAACGCCATGTAGAACTGCGTGCCCTGCCCCGGCCGTGAATACACGCCCATGCGCCCGCCATGCAACTGGACGATTTCCTTGCACAGCGCCAGACCAAGCCCGGCGCCGCCCTTCTTGCGCCCGACCTGCACGAACGGTTCGAAGATCCGCCCCTGCTGGCCGTAGGCAATCCCTTCGCCGTTGTCTTCGACGCTGATGATCACCCGCTCGCCATGCCGACGGGCCTGCAAACGGATCTGGCCGTCGCGGGCGGTATGGCGCAAGGCGTTGTCGATCAGGTTGTCGAGCACGCGATCGAGTTGCGCCTGATCGGCTTGCAAACGCGGCAACGGGCCTTGCAACTCGACATTGAGGGCAATGCCCTTCGCCGCCGCCGAATCGGCGAACCGCAGCTGCGCCTGCTCGAGCAAATCTTCGATGGAGCACGGTGCCAGCGTGAGTTTCTGCAAACCGTTCTGGTAGCGCGAAAAGTTGAGCAAGTCGTTGATCAACTGCATCAGGCGCTGCATTTCTTCGTTCACGGTGTCGAGCAGATCAGCCTCGCGCGACTCCGGCGGAAATTTCGCCCGTTCGCGGAACAGGCCGAACGCCATGTGCATGCCGGTGACCGGCGTGCGCAATTCGTGGGAAGCACGCAAGACGAACTCACTGCGCACCCGCTCGAACGCACGCTGCTCGGTGACGTCGTGCAGCACCATCACCGCGCCGAGGATATGCCCTTGGGTGTGGCTGACCGGTGTCAGGCTGTACGTCAGCAGACGCGATTCGCCATCGACCTCGATACTCAAATCTTCCGGTGCGCGCTCCAGCGTGCCGCCGCGCAGCACCAGTTGCAGCTGAGCGTCCAGCTCAGGCCTTCCGAGCGCGGTGCCGAGGCCTTGGCCGAGACGATCGTCCTCCCAGCCCAATTGGCGCTGCGCGACTGGGTTAAGGTGTTCCAGATGGCCCTGACGGTCGATCATCAACAAGCCATCGTCGATGCTGTCGAGCACGGCCTGTAACCGTTGCTGACCGGCGAGCAATTCGTCGACGTTGGTCGCTTGGTGCTCGCGCAGTGCTTCGGCCATCAGCCCGAAACGCCGGGACAACAGGTTCACTTCCATCGCTGAGGAAATCGGCAGGGTTACTTCGAAGTTGCCCTGCCCGATGTTGTCGGCAGCTTTCGCCAACACCTCGATCGGCGCGCCGAAGCGTCGCGCAATGCCGTGAGCGGTGACGAAACCGATGATCAACACCGCCAGCCCGACCAGCCCCAGCAGGCCGGCAACCAGCAACGCCCGTTCGCGGGCGGCGTGTTGCACGGCATTAATGTTGTCCAGCGCATGCTTGTGCTCGGTGATCAAACCGTTGCGCAGCGCATTGAAGCGTTCCCTGAAGTTGGCATTGCTACTCAACGCGGTCGCCGGGTCACGGGACAGGTCAAACGCCTGCAGAAAACTTATGTAATCCGCTTTGGCCTGGCTGAAACCGTACTGGCGATCATCATCACCGCGTTCCTGGGCGATGCCTTCATCGAGCAGCTCGAAGTAATGCTGTTTGGACGCTTCGAACGCGGCGTCATCCGGCTTTTCGGCCAACATGAGGATCAGTTGATCACCCAGCGTTTGCCGCATCTTCAGGCCCAGATCAAGGGTGACGAAATTGTTGCGCAACAGCGCTTCCTGCGAGCCGGCCATCTGCATCACGCTGACCAGCCCGAGCAGAAGCCCGAGCAACGCCACGGTGATCAAGGCGGAAATGCTCAGGAACAACCGTGTGCGCAACTTCATCGCCAGTTTCATCGCCCGGCACTCACAGGTTGTACTGCTTGCGCTTGCGATACAGGGTCGAGGCGTCGATGCCGAGGGTTTTCGCTGCTTGATCCAAAGTGCCGGCGGTGGCGAGAACCGCGCCGATGTGGGCTTTTTCCAACTCATCCAGGCTCAGCGCTGCGCCGACCCGTGGTGCGTTGTTGGCCGGTTGCTCGGCCATGCCGAGGTGGCTGATTTCCACGCGCTCCTGCGGGCAGATGATGCTCGCCCGCTCGACCACGTTGCGCAGCTCACGAATGTTGCCCGGCCAGCGATAACCCAGCAGTGCTTCACGAGCCTCGTCGCTGAAACCGCGTGCAGGACGCGCGTACTCTTTAACGAAGCGCGCCAGAAAGCGATCGGCCAGGGTGAGGATGTCCTCGGCGCGCTCACGCAGCGGCGGCAAATGCAGGGTGATGACGTTGAGGCGATAGAGCAGGTCTTCACGGAAGCGACCGTCGCGCACCATGTCTTCCAGATTGAGGTTGGTCGCCGCGAGAATTCGTACATCGGCGCGACGGGTGACCGGATCCCCTACCCGCTCGTATTCCTTGTCTTGAATAAAACGTAGCAATTTAGGTTGCAACGTCAGGGGAAAATCGCCGATCTCGTCGAGAAACAGCGTGCCGCCGTCAGCTTGATTGACGCGACCCAGCGTGCTTTCACTGGCACCGGTAAACGCGCCGCGACTGTGACCGAACAGCTCGCTTTCCATCAATTCCGCGGTCAGCGACGGGCAGTTGATGGTGACGCAGGATTTCTTCTCGCGTTTGCTCCAGCCGTGAATGGCGCGGGCCAGTTCACCTTTACCGGTGCCGGACTCGCCGAGAATAAGAATGTTGGCGTCGGTGCCCGCGACCTGGCGTGCAGTTTCCAGTACGACTTTCATCGCCGGGCTGTGGGAATCGAGCCCGTCCTTCGGCTTGCGGATCTCGCCTTCGAGGGCTTCGAGGCGCGCCGACAGTTGGCGCACTTCCAGTTGTTTGGCGGTGGCCAGACGCAACTGATCAGGGCTGCACGGTTTGACCAGATAGTCGGCGGCGCCGGCCTGGATCGCATCTACAGCGGTATCAACAGCAGAGTGCGCGGTTACGATCACTACGCGCATCCACGGCGCCTGAATGCGCATTTGCGCGAGTACATCGAGGCCGTTGTCTTCACCCAGACGCAAATCGAGGAAGCACAGGTCGAAGACCTGGCGTTGCAGCAGCGCGTCGGCCTGAGCGGCGCTGTTGGCCGTGGCCACCGTATAGCCTTCGTCTTCGAGGCAATAACGGAAGGTTCGCAGGATGGCGGATTCATCGTCCACCAGCAGAATGCGGCCTTGTTGCTCAGTGGCAGATTCCATTTTTCCTACGCTCCATAAAGATTGGTCTTGGGTTAGTCCCGGAAAAATCGGGCAAGTTGCATGGTTGATTCTGAACGATGCGAGCCATAGGAGGGTAGCTCTCTCCAGCCTTCAGGGCCAATACGTTGATTTTGTTGATTTTTTAAACAAACAGCGATTTGCAGGGGATTCCCTGCGTCCTTTTCTGACATCCAAGACCTCAACTCAATTCCATAAGAATGAATTCTCCTACGAAATAATCGTGCGGTTTGCACGACCGTGGAAGAGCCATCGTGCAGGATGCGTCGCGAAAGATTTTCAGATCGATCGTAACCTATTGTTTTTATTGATTTTTTAATCAATTAAAAAACTGGCATGCAGTCTGCAATATCTCTATCAGCCCGGGCAGATCAGAACTGCCCCAACCGAATAAGAGAGTGAGGAACCCAGGATGACTCGCCAACGTGCCGCCCAAGTGCGTATCTCGCCACTGCATATCCAGCAAGGTCTGTTTGGCGTACTTGCGCTGCTGATCACCCTGATCGCTTGCCAGCAATACCTGCGCTGGGAAAACGCCCAGCAGCCAGAGGCACCGCTGATCTCGATGCAGCACGCGACACAGAGCCATTTCAGCGCTGTCAGCAGCGCCCAGGAAGACAGCGCGCCGATGCGCATGATGTCGGTCGACCAGGCGGAGCCACTGGATCAGCTGCCACGCGAAGAGCGCTGGGTTTTCTGATCGATCTGATTTTACAAATTCGGGCGCGCAGCGCCGGAACACGCCACACCCCTAAATAGAGAAGTAAGGAGAATCACCATGTTGAGCTGGGCAATTACATTCTTGATCATTGCCATCATCGCTGCAGTACTGGGCTTCGGTGGTATCGCGGGCACCGCCACGGGTATCGCCAAGATTCTCTTTGTCGTGTTCCTGGTGATGTTCATCGCTTCCTTCTTCTTTGGCCGTCGCGGCCGAGGTTAACGATGAATGCTTTAAAAGCATTGGCAGCCGCCCTGCTTCTGGGCGGTAGTGCCATGGCGATGGCGGCCAACGACGGCCAGACGCGGGTCAACGAACTGCTTAGTTCCGACCCGCAGTATCGGGAAACGTGGGAAGGCGTGGTGAAGAAGGAAGAGCGCCTGCCGGAATGGGTGATGAACCTCTCCGGTACACCTGACCAACAGATGAATGCCGTCACCGAAGACGGCGACAAGTATCTGGTTGGGCCGCTCTGCGAATCGCAGGACAAGTGCCTGAACCACCGCTTGATCGTCGCGTTCAGTTTCGACAAGAAAGATGCATACGCCATGCTCGTCGATGTGCCCGAAGGACTGCCGGCCGACAAGTCGCCCACGCGACATGCCACCTACCGCTTCCTCGGCAAACCCGATCAAGGCATGCAGGATCTGCTGATGGAAACCCTGAAGAAAGATCCGAACTGGTATTGAACATGAAGGCAGCAGCCCTGCTGCCTTCCTTTGCACCGAGCCGAGGAGGCTCGGCGCATGACCAAGGGGCCGGGACGTTCTGACTGTTGCAGGGTCGGAGTGACCTACGGGTACAGGGAGTGCCTGCGAGAGGGCCGGGTCAGGGCACGTCAAAGCTGCGACGCAGGTTCGCCAACCCCCAGTGGTTCGACGGATCTGCGCTGAGCTTCATCCTCAGCAAAAAACCATCAAAACATTGATCCAGAGCGACCTGCTCATGCTTTTTTGCGACCAGACTGTGCGCGAAAACATTACGCGGTGTTTCCGGGCGACCGTATATCGAGAAAGAAGACTTCTATTCAAGAGGACTTCTAGTCTTCCTGCGTAGGCTTTTTCCTCAAATTTCTGTCGATTTTTCCTGATTAAAAAACCACCAACCTAGGCTGTGATGGCCGGTTCACGGCAGTTATGCCGGCCGAAATGTCGCAATCGAACCGGTTGGGACGCCAGTTTCATTTAAAAAAGCTCATGCCGATTCGGCATAGGGTAGGCGTTTACGGCATTAGACGGCGCAACCTTGCATCGGAATAGTTGCGCCTTTTTTCGCCTGCCGGAGAGCCGTAAATACGCGCTTCGGGGCACCTTATACGGAGGCAGATGCACAGACTTTTCCGCTAAAAAGCGTTCCAGTTCCTGCATGTGCCTGAGTCAAACGCAAGTAAGGGTAAAGATAATGAAGAAGGCAAAACTCAGCCTCGCCTGGCAGATCCTCATCGGTCTGGTTTTGGGGATTGCAATTGGGGCGTTGCTCAACCACTTCAGTGCCGAAAAGGCCTGGTGGATCAGCAATGTCTTGCAACCGGCAGGCGATATCTTTATCCGTCTGATCAAGATGATCGTGATTCCGATCGTCATCTCTTCCCTGATCGTCGGCATTGCTGGCGTGGGCGACGCCAAGAAACTCGGGCGTATCGGCCTGAAAACCATCATCTACTTCGAAATCGTCACGACCATCGCGATCGTTGTCGGCTTGCTGTTGGCCAACGTGTTCCATCCGGGTGCCGGCATCGACATGAGCACGCTGGGCACGGTGGACATCTCCAAGTACCAGGCGACTGCCGCCGAGGTGCAGCATGAACACGCGTTCATCGAGACCATCCTTAACCTGATCCCGTCGAACATCTTCGCGGCCATGGCTCGCGGCGAAATGCTGCCGATCATCTTCTTCTCCGTGCTGTTCGGTCTCGGTCTGTCGAGCCTGCAGTCGGATCTGCGCGAGCCGCTGGTGAAGATGTTCCAGGGCGTCTCGGAAAGCATGTTCAAAGTCACCCACATGATCATGAACTATGCGCCAATCGGCGTATTCGCTCTGATCGCGGTGACCGTGGCCAACTTCGGTTTCGCCTCGCTGGTGCCGCTGGCCAAACTGGTGATCCTGGTTTACTTCGCCATCGCTTTCTTCGCCTTCGTGGTGCTGGGCCTGATCGCCAAGATGTTCGGTTTCTCGGTGTTCAAGCTGATGCGCATCTTCAAGGATGAGCTGGTGCTGGCCTACTCCACCGCTTCTTCGGAAACCGTGCTGCCGCGCGTGATCGAGAAAATGGAAGCCTATGGCGCGCCGAAAGCCATCTGCAGCTTCGTGGTACCGACCGGTTACTCGTTCAACCTCGACGGTTCGACTCTGTATCAGTCGATCGCGGCAATCTTCATCGCGCAGCTGTATGGCATCGACTTGTCGATCAGCCAGCAACTGTTGCTGGTGCTGACCCTGATGGTCACCTCCAAAGGCATCGCCGGTGTGCCGGGCGTGTCCTTCGTGGTGCTGCTGGCTACCTTGGGCAGCGTCGGTATTCCGCTGGAAGGTCTGGCGTTCATCGCCGGTGTCGACCGCGTCATGGACATGGCCCGTACCGCACTGAACGTGATCGGTAACGCGCTGGCCGTGCTGGTTATCTCGCGCTGGGAAGGCATGTACGACGACGCCAAGGGCGAGCGCTACTGGAACTCCCTGCCACACTGGCGCACCAAGACCAAACTGCCAGCGGGCGAAATCTCCAAGAACTGATTGCTGAGACCTGTGGAAATCGGCTTTTCTGTGGGAGCGAGCCTGCTCGCGAAGGCGGTATGTCATTAAGCATTGATGTGACTGACAGGACGCTTTCGCGAGCAGGCTCGCTCCCACAGGGGATGTGAGCCAAGCCACAAAAGATGCGCACACAAACCCCGGAGAAATCCGGGGTTTGTCGTTTCTGGCCACGCCGTTATCATTCGCCGCATTCTTCGGGGGATTTGACTGATGCTTAATGGCCTGTGGCTTGGCTTCTTCATCGTGGCAGCCGTGTCGGCGCTGGCGCAGTGGCTGATCGGCGGCAACGCCGGGATCTTTGCGGCGATGGTGGAGAGCATTTTCGCCATGGCCAAGCTCTCGGTCGAAGTCATGGTGCTGCTGTTCGGCACCCTCACCCTGTGGCTGGGTTTCCTGCGCATCGCCGAAAAGGCCGGAATCGTCGACTGGTTGGCGAAAGTCCTCGGCCCGCTGTTTCTGCGGCTGATGCCGGAAGTCCCGGCCGGCCACCCTGCCCTTGGCCTGATCACCCTGAACTTCGCCGCCAACGGTCTGGGCCTCGACAACGCCGCCACGCCCATCGGCCTGAAAGCCATGAAGGCGCTGCAGGAGCTCAATTCCAGCGCCACCATCGCCAGTAACGCGCAAATCCTCTTCCTGGTGCTCAACGCCTCCTCCCTGACCCTGCTGCCGGTAACGATCTTCATGTACCGCGCCCAGCAAGGCGCGCCGGATCCGACGCTGGTGTTCCTGCCGATCCTGCTGGCGACCAGTTGCTCGACGATTGTCGGCTTCCTCTCGGTAGCGTTTATGCAGCGCCTGCGGATCTGGGATCCGGTGGTGTTGGCATATCTGATTCCCGGTGCGCTGATCCTCGGCGGCTTTATGGCGTTACTGGGCACGCTGTCGGCGACGGCTTTGGCGGGATTGTCGTCGATCCTCGGCAATCTCACGCTGTTCGGGTTGATCATGCTGTTTCTGATCATCGGCGCGTTGAGGAAAGTGAAGGTTTACGAAGCGTTCGTTGAAGGCGCCAAAGAAGGTTTCGACGTTGCGAAGAATCTGCTGCCGTATCTGGTGGCGATGCTCTGCGCGGTGGGCGTGCTGCGTGCTTCCGGGGCGCTGGACTTTGGTCTGGACGGTATTCGCCATCTGGTCGAATGGGCCGGTTGGGACACGCGGTTTGTCGATGCGTTGCCGACGGCGATGGTCAAACCGTTCTCCGGCAGTGCGGCGCGGGCGATGTTGATCGAGACGATGAAAACCTCGGGCGTCGACAGCTTCCCGGCGTTGGTCGCGGCGACGATTCAGGGCAGTACTGAAACGACGTTCTATGTGTTGGCGGTGTATTTCGGCGCGGTGGGGATCCAGCGCGCAAGGCATGCGGTGGGGTGTGCGTTGCTGGCGGAATTTGCCGGCGTGGTTGGCGCGATCTTCGTCTGCTACTGGTTCTTCGGCTGAACAAATATCCAGTGTGGGAGCGAGCCTGCTCGCGAAAGCGGTGTGTCATTCACGTTGATGTATCTGACACGACGCCTTCGCGAGCAGGCT
>NZ_JASCPK010000042.1:0-40763 GCF_029959385.1 Pseudomonas sp. PS01303 | reverse complement strand
GCTGCGATCTTTTGATTTTGATTTGAGGATCAGGATCAAAAGATCGCAGCGTGCCGCAGCTCCTACAGGGTAGGTTTCACTCTGTTAATCCCATCACTCGCCGATAGAATTTCCACTCCTGCTCCAGCGCATGTGCCTGATTGGCCGCGCGGCGGAAGCCGTGGCGTTCGTCGGGGTAGTAATGGGCTTCGACCGGGATTCCGTTCTGCTCCAGTGCCGTGACCATGTCGCGGGTTTGTTGCGGGACAACCACCGCGTCCAGTTCACCCTGAAAGAAAATCACCGGCACGCGGATGTTGTTTGCGTGCAACAACGGTGTACGGGCGGCGTAGCGTTCGGCGTCTTTTTCGGGATCGCCAATGAGCCAGTCCAGATAATCGCCTTCGAACTTATGCGTCGCCCGAGCCAACGCCACCGGGTCGCTGACGCCGTAGAGGCTGGCGCCAGTGCGGAACACCTGCTTAAACGCCAGCGCACACAACGTGGTGTAACCGCCTGCGCTGCCACCACGAATGAACGCCCGTTCGCCGTCAATCAAGCCTTGTTCGGCAAGATACGCGACGACCGCGCAAGCATCCTCGACATCCACCTCACCCCAGCTCAGATGCAACGCCTGACGATATTCCCGACCATAACCGCTGCTGCCGCGATAGTTGAGATCGGCGACGGCGAAGCCGCGTTGTGTCCAGTATTGAATGCGCGGGTCGAGCATCGGGTAGCAAGCCGACGTCGGGCCGCCGTGAATGAACACCACCAACGGCGGTTTCACCTCACCGCTCATGGCTGGATAAAAGAACCCGTGCGCCTCACCCATTCCACTCGGGTAACGCAACGTTTGCGGACGGCTGATGCGTTCGGCAGGCAAAGGCGCGACGCCACCGGCCAGCACTTGCACTTCACGCGTTGCACGATCAATGGTGATGACCGCCGCAGGGCTGATCGGCGAGGCGGCGATGCAGTAAATAAACTGCATGTCCAAAGCCAGGTGACGGAAGCGGCTGTAGTCGCCGGTGTAATCTTCATCGCCCAAAGTCAGGCGACCAAAACCACCTTCACTCCAACTGGCTAAAACCGAATTTTCTACAGGCAACCAGGTGCAGCCGCCCAACTGCCAAGGCGCCGGGGCATGATCGGCCGGCGCGGCAGGCAGTGGCGCCAAACCGTCAGAAGTCTCGGCCCAAGGCTGCCAGAATCCACCGCGATCGGTCAGGCAATACAGCCGACCTTCAGCATCAAATCGTGGCTGTTGAATGGACTCTTCAACCTCATCGCCAGCAACGCAGCGCGGCGAACCAAAGGCGCCGTCAGCCAAGCGTTCAGCCACCATCAACCGCGTCGACGTCCACGGCTGATGCGGCCGGCTCCACTCGACCCACGCTAAACGCTGGCCATCCGGGCTGATAGTGGGCGCAGCATAAAAATCCGCGCCCTCAACCAATAAACGCCGCGCGCCGTCAGCCAGATCAATTGCCACCAACCGATGCTGATCGCGCAGTTCTTCCACCGCCAGCACCTGGCCATCGGCAAAATGCAGATCGCCGTAACGACAATCACCCGAGGTCAGCGCCTCAGGCGCTCCATCCAGCGTCTGCCGGTACAACTGCTGATCCGCCTCAGCGACGAAAACCACCCCGTCCGGCGTCAGACAAAACGCACCACCGCCATATTCGTACACGCGACTGCGTACGCTGAAGCCATCCGGCGTCAGACATTTCGCCACGCCATCGCACCAATGCCAGATCCGGCACGCGGCATCTTCCGGGCGATATTCATTCCAGAACAGACCATTGGCGCCGAGTTGCAACTCGGCGAAGTCCATGCCGGCAGCGACGGCTTGCGAGGCGCTGAATGGCTCAGCCCTTGGCGATGAGGCGTGAGTTTCGTTCATTGCGGAAGGCCAGTTGTTCGATGGTTTGGGTGGCGGTCTCGGCTTCTTCGCGGGCCTTGAGAATCACGCCGTGATGTTCGGACTTGCTGCACACCGGGTCGGCATTGCTCGCATCACCGGTGAGCATGAATGCCTGGCAGCGGCAGCCGCCGAAGTCTTTTTCTTTCTCGTCGCAGGAGCGGCACGGCTCGGGCATCCAGTCGTAACCACGGAAGCGGTTGAAGCCGAACGAGTCGTACCAGATGTGTTGCATGCTGTGATCGCGCACATTGGGAAATTGCACCGGCATCTGCCGGGCGCCGTGGCAGGGCAGGGCGGTGCCGTCCGGCGTGACCGTCAGAAAGATGCTGCCCCAACCGTTCATGCAGGCTTTCGGGCGTTCTTCGTAGTAATCCGGGGTGACGAAAATCAGCTTGCACGGATGCCCTTCAGCTTCCAGTTTTGCCCGGTATTCGTTGGTGATGCGCTCGGCACGCACCAGTTGTTCCTTGGTCGGTAACAGGCCGACACGATTGAGCTGCGCCCAACCATAGAACTGGCAAGTGGCGAGCTCGACGAAGTCGGCTTCCAGCGCGATGCACAGCTCGATGATGCGGTCGATCTTGTCGATGTTGTGCCGATGGGTGACGAAATTCAGCACCATCGGATAACCGTGGGCCTTCACCGCGCGGGCCATTTCCAGCTTCTGCGCGAAGGCTTTTTTTGAACCGGCGAGCAGGTTGTTCACTTGCTCGTCGCTGGCCTGGAAACTGATCTGGATGTGATCGAGGCCGGCCTTCTTGAAGTCGCTGATTTTTTGCTCGGTCAGGCCGATGCCGGAAGTGATCAGGTTGGTGTAAAAACCCAACTGCCGCGCTTCATGAATCAGCTCGGCGAGATCCTGACGCACCAGCGGCTCGCCACCGGAAAAACCCAGTTGCGCCGCGCCCATCTCCCGCGCCTCGCGAAACACCTTGATCCATTGTTCTGTGCTCAGCTCTTTGCCCTGCTCGGCGAAATCCAGCGGATTGGAGCAGTACGGGCATTGCAGCGGGCAGCGGTAGGTCAGCTCGGCGAGCAGCCACAGCGGCAGGCCGATTTCAGGCTTGGGCGGCAGCTCAGGCAAGTTCGATCCAGTGCTGTGCACGGGCAACCTCCATGAATTGCTCGATGTCATCACCGAGCTCAGGCACGCCGGGGAACTGCTCATCGAGTTTGGCAATGATCGCCGCAACGTCGCGTTCGCCGTCGATCAAACCGCCGATCAGCGCGGCGCTGTCGTTGAGTTTGATCATGCCTTCGGGGTAAAGCAGCACGTGACCTTTTTGCGCCGGTTCGTACTGGAAGCGGTAGCCGGGACGCCAGGTCGGGACTTTGCTGCGATCGAAACTCATATGGTGATTCCTTTATGCCAGACGCGTTGTTCGGTGACGCTGTGATACGGCGGGCGGTTCAGTTCGTAGGCCATGCTCATGGCATCGAGCATGCTCCAAAGAATGTCCAGTTTGAACTGGAGAATTTCCAGCATGCGCTCCTGGCCTTCGCGCGTCTTGTAGTGCTCGAGCGTGATCGCCAGACCGTGCTCGACATCGCGCCGTGCCTGACCGAGGCGGGTGCGGAAATATTCGTAACCGGCGGGGTCGATCCACGGGTAATGCTGCGGCCAACTGTCGAGGCGCGATTGGTGGATTTGCGGCGCGAACAGTTCAGTCAGCGAGCTGCTGGCGGCTTCTTGCCAACTGGCGCGGCGGGCAAAGTTGACGTAGGCGTCGACGGCGAAACGCACGCCGGGCAATACCAATTCCTGGGAGCGCAGTTGATCCGGGTCGAGACCGACCGCTTGACCGAGTCGCAGCCAGGCTTCGATGCCGCCGTCTTCACCGGGGGCGCCGTCATGATCGAGCAGGCGCTGAATCCACTCGCGGCGGATTTCCCGGTCGGGGCAATTGGCGAGGATCGCCGCGTCTTTCAGGGGGATGTTCACCTGATAGTAGAAGCGGTTGGCGACCCAGCCCTGAATCTGCTCGCGGGTGGCGCGGCCTTCATACATCGCCACGTGATACGGGTGGTAGATGTGGTAGTAGGCGCCTTTGGCGCGCAGGGCTGCTTCGAATTCGGTGGGGGACATTGGCGTGTCAGTCATGTCTGTTCTCCGGGAACAACCGTTGGATTCTGTGGTGTCTGGTCGGATGCCTTCGCGAGCAAGCTCAGCTCCTACAAAAGCACGCTGGCCCTTGTAGGAGCCGAGCTTGCTCGCGAAGGGGCCATCCGTTACAACACAATACTCATGCCATCGAACGCCACTTCAACATTACGCCGCGCCAGTTCAGCACGCTCCGGCGAATCTTCGTCGAGAATCGGGTTGGTGTTGTTGATGTGGATAAGTACTTTGCGCTGTTCAGGCAACTGCTCCAGCACTTCGAGCATGCCGCCAGGCCCGTTCTGTGCCAGATGACCCATCTCACGGCCAGTACGCGTGCCGACGCCACGGCGCTGCATTTCATCGTCATCCCACATCGTGCCGTCGACCAACAGGCAATCGCTGCTCGCCATGATTTCCAGCAACGGCGCGTCGACCTTGCCCAGACCCGGCGCATAGAACAGCTTGCCGCCGGTCTTCAGGTCTTCGACGATCAAGCCGATGTTGTCGCCAGGGTGCGGATCGAAGCGGTGCGGCGAGTACGGCGGCGCGGCGCTACGCAATGGCAGCGGGGTGAACCGCAGGTTCGGGCATGCGGCCACGGTGAAACTCTGGTCGAGTTCGATGCGGTTCCAGTCCAGCCCGCCGTTCCAATGGGTGAGCATCTTGAACAGCGGGAAGCCGGTGCTCAGGTCTTCGTGAACCATGTCCGTGCACCAGACCTGATGCGGGCAGCCTTCGCGCAGGCTGAGCAGGCCGGTGGTGTGGTCGATCTGGCTGTCCATCAGGATGATCGCGCTGATGCCGGTGTCACGCAGGGCGCGGCCCGGTTGCATCGGGGCGAAGCTTTGCAGCTGCGCGCGGATGTCTGGCGAGGCGTTGCACAGCACCCAGTTCACGCCGTCATCGGAAATCGCGATGGACGATTGGGTGCGGGCCTTGGCATTCAGGCTGCCGTCGCGAAAACCTGCGCAGTTGACGCAGTTGCAGTTCCACTGCGGAAAACCGCCGCCAGCGGCCGAACCCAGAATCTGGACGAACATGAACACTCCATCATTTCAACGCGGAAAATAAAACGCCCCGGCGAGCCGAGGCGTTGCACTGCAGTTCTATGTAAGCAGAACTCAGCGGCTGGCGAAGTACATGGTGACTTCGAAGCCGATACGCAGGTCGGTGTAAGCAGGTTTTGTCCAGGACATAGGGTGTCTCCTCGGGTTGGGTGGGATAGCGCTGTCCATAGGTATAGTCCACGGCAGCGCAAAGATGTTCCAAATAGTTAGGCTGCTATGTTACTCAAAATGTCACCGGGTTTGCCCGTGAATCTTTGAGAAAGCTCCTTGCAGCCTCGGTAACGATCAATTTGCTGCTTGCCATGGCGCGCCGGGCGCGGAATCGGTGGCGAGACAGCGGTAGCCGCCCTCGGCGTTGATCAAATGCTGTGCAGCAGTGAGCAAAGTCTGGCGATCGAGTTGGCTGATGGCAGCGCTCAGTTGCTCAAGATAATCCGACGAGTGGCCAGCGAGTTTCGCCTGCCACAGCAATTCGGCGGCGTCCTTGCCGGACAGGTTGGCGTCGTTGAATTGATCACTGAGGTTTTGCCGGTGCTGGCTGAGACTGGTGTCATCGTGGGATTCGATCAACGCAGGAAGGCCTTCGATGAATGCTTGAGCGTGGCCAAGTATTTCCAGCGCTGAGGCGGTGGGCGATTGCACGCCGAACACGATTGCAGTCTGGCCGTGTATCTGGCGCAAGGCGCTGAATACCGCGTAACCCAGTTTTAACTCAACGCGCAGGCGCTGGTAGAACGAGGTCTGGACAATCAGCGCGAGCAGTCGCCATGCCGCTTCGTCGGTAATGCTGCGACTGGCAGTCGGGCAGCACAACAGCACGGCGTGTTCGCTGGATGCGCTGTCGATCTGGCGCCATAACCGTCGGCTGTCGAGCGCGGACGGAGCAGGCAATTGGTTGTCCGGCGTACCGGGAATGCGGCTCAGAGCGAGGCCCATGGCTGATTGGGTTTGTTGATTGAGGCCCAAGGCGAGGCCGTCCCACCGAGAAGTTGTCCACAGGAGTTTTGCATCGTCAGCCGTTGGCACAGGCTCCAGACAAAACTCCGGTAAGGCATTTATCAATTGGCGGATGGGCATCAACGGCGTTTCTGGCGCACTGCGCGAGGAATTGGCATCAACCTCTGTCAGAAATTTCAGCGCGTGCTCGAGGACATTGGGCATCGGCTCCTGCAAACCGGTGAGCTTCAGCAGCCATTGATTGGCAGTGGCGCTGAAAGACAGCCCGACGCCGGCCTCGCGCGCGTCCTGCTGAGTTTGCTGAAGACTGCGCTGCAAGCGCGAATGCAGATCAGCGCTGGCGGCGGCCTCAACCTGCCAGCGCAGATAAATCGCGCCTTCATCATTGTTGTCCGGCAACGCTTGGCTGAATTGCATCGGCGAACGCTCACGACGACCGCGCGAGCGATCCTGAGCAAACGTGCGCAGGCCACGGTGGGCGCTGGTCTGGCCGCGAATCAATCCGGCATTGGCCAACGGTTCATTGGCGCGCAGGAAAGGATTGGCTGCGGGCAGATGCCAATGACCGCTGAAGTTATCCACAGTGCCGATTTCGCCGAGGATCTGTGTGAGGGCCTCAACGCCTTTATCGGACAGGCCGACTTCCAATTGTTCACTGTCGAGCCGCGCCCGTTGCAGCGCGCCGCTGACTTGCTGCTGACGTTCAAGCAGGGCCGCATATTCTTTGCGCAGTGCCGACCAATCCTGCTGAGCGAAGAAACTCAGCCAATCCAGCATCTGCTCGCGAATGGCGTTTAACGATTCCGCTCGAGCGGTGAATTCCAGCTGCAACAACGCTTGCCCGTTGAAGTGATAAACCGGCGCGGCTTTCAAGCCATCTGCCAGTTTTTGCGCCTGCAAATGCGCGAGCAGCCCGCCGGGTTTGGTGCTGTTCAGCCAATGACAAAGAAAAGCCAAAGCCTCGACAGACGACTCAGGCAAGGCATCAAACGCAAACAGCAAATTGCCGCATCGCTCACTGACCTGTTGATAACTTTTTACCGCCAGCGGCACGGTTGCCGCCTGCGTAACGTTATCCCCAGCCGGTAAGGCTTGTGAAAACTGCTCAGCGAGCGCTTTCAATTCTTCAAGACTCTGCGGCCCAACCAGACTCAAGGTCATCTGCCCCGTCTGATAAAACTGCTGATGGAAATCTTTGAGCGCTTGTTGAAACGCAGCCTGCTCAACTTGCAGGCTGTCGCGATTCCCCGCATGAAACCCGCGCAACGGATGCTCAGCCGGTAGCCCTTCAAACAAGGAAAACTGCTGCTGCGCTGCAGGATCCTGCGACCAAGCGACAAATTCCGCCTGCAACACTTCCCGTTCCCGCAACTGATCGTCCAGATTCATACGCGGCGTGGCGAGCATGTCTGACAGACGCTCCAGCCCTGCGCCGAACGCTTGTGTCGGCAACTCAAAGAAAAAGTCAGTGGTGCGTTCGCGCGTGCTGGCATTGACCTGGCCACCGTGACCTTGCACGTAGGCCATCAGCCCTTCGCCCGTAGGAAAACGCTCGGTGCCGAGAAACAGCAAATGCTCGAGAAAATGCGCCAGCCCCGGCCACTCCAGCGGCACGTCATGGCTACCGGCAGCCACGCGCAGTGCAGCGGCGCTGCGCTTCAGGCCGGGCACATGACGCAGGGTCACGCGCAAGCCGTTGGCCAGGGTTTCAGTGTGGGGGCGGGGGTGAGTCGGCGCAGGCATGGGCACTTCCAGAACAGTGAAGTGCCAATGCTAGCGGATTAGCGCCGGTTGAGCGCGCCGTAAAGCTCGGGGCGGCGGTCGCTGAGGTAGCGATTGGCGGCGCGGGAGTCGAGCATCAACTGTCGATCGAGTTCGCCGATGATCAGCGCTTCGTCGAGTCCGGCCTGGGCGATGCGGCTGCCATCCGGTGCAGCGAGGCTGCTTTGCCCGCAATAGTGGATCTCGCCTTCGCTGCCGCAATAGTTGGCGTAGGCCACGTAGCACTGGTTTTCGAAGGCGCGCGAACGCACGGTGACATCCGCGACGAAATCGAACGGAATCATGTTCGCCGTCGGCACCAGAATCAGCTCGGCGCCGGCGAGTGCCAGACGCCGGGTATTCTCCGGAAACTCCAGGTCGTAGCAGATCAGGAAACCGAGCTTCCAGCCGTTGAGTTCGACGATCGGAAAATCATCGTCGCCGGGGCTGAACATCGAGCGATCCAGATCACCGAAAAGATGCGTTTTGCGGTAATTGCACAAGCGCTCGCCGTGCGAATCGATCAGTTGCACGGCGTTGTAAATCTGCCCGTCGGCGGTGCGTTCCGGATAGCCATAAACAATCGCTAGACCCGCAGCCTTGGCGATCCGCCCGATCTGCTGCGCCCATTCACCGTTGTAGACCTCGGCCAAGGTGCTGACCGCTTCGGCGCCAATGTTGTAGCCGGTCATGAACATCTCCGGCAGCACCAGCAGGTCGGCGCCCTTGGCCTCCATCGCCACTTGATGCAGGCGTTGCAGGTTGGCGGCGGGTTCCAGTGGCAGCGGTGGACATTGGTAAAGGGCTACACGCATCAGGGATTCCTTTTACTCGGGCAGGGCGATAGGGCCGATGTCTTTGAACACGTCACCGGGGCCCGGGTTCGCTTTATGTGTCGACCCGCCAAAATGTTTCATGATCCCCCACACCGCGTTGAGCGAGGTTTGCACCGCACCTTCGACCCAGGCCGGTGTCCAGGAAACGTCGTCGCCGGCAATGAAAATCCCGCGTTGCTCGGCCGGCATTTCGTCCTGCATGAAGTGCGCGTACATGCGCTGGTTATAGCGATAGTGGCCGGGCAGGGCGCCTTTGAAGGCACCGAGGAAGTACGGGTCGGCTTCCCAAGATACGGTGATCGGATCGCCAATGATCCGCGCGGCGATGTCGACTTTTGGGTAGATCTTTTTCAGTGCGTTCAGCGCCAGTTCTACGCGTTTCTCCACCGGGTGCGGGAGCATCTTCAGTGCGTCGCTCATCCACGAATACGACAGGCAGATCACGCCCGGTTTGTCGTCACCGTTGTCGAACAGATAGGTGCCACGGGTCAGGCGATCGGTGAGGGTCATGCTCATCAAGTCGCGGCCGGTTTCTGGATCTTTGTCCTTCCAGAATGGCCGGTCGACCATCACAAAAGTCTTCGACGACTGCATGTAGCGGGTGCGGTCGAGGGCCATCCACATTTTTTGCGAGAACAGGGTTTCGTCGCATTCGATCTGCGTGGTCAGCAGCCAGCTCTGGCAGGTGGTCAGCACGGCGGCGTATTCGCGGGTGTCGCCATTGTTATCGGTGACCGCGAAACGGCCATCCGGCGCATGAGCGATTTTCTTCACGCCGGAACGCGGCGCCCCACGGTGCAGGGATTTCAGGCTAGTGCCTTCAGGCCAATGCACGCAGCGCTCCGGCACATGACGCCAGATGCCTTGCGGCACTTGCTCGACGCCGCCGACCACCAGGTGTTGGTGATCGTCGCAATTGGTCATCACCACGCGGAAGATTTCCAGCATCGAATTCGGGAAGTCCGAGTCCCAGCCGCCAGTGCCAAACCCAACCTGACCGAACACTTCGCGGTGATGGAACGACAGTTTGGCGAAGGCCTCGGAAGTGGCGACGAAGTCATAGAACGTGCGGTCGTCCCACAGCGGCACCAAGGTATTCCACAGCTCTTTCAGGCGCGGCACGTCACGGTCGCGAATGGCTTGCTGGATGTCGGCGAACTGCGAGCCGGCCTCCAGCGCATCCGCCCAGGCGTCAGCCACTTCCTGAAACAGTGCAGGAAGATCCGCCAGTTTCTGTGCGTAATGGGTTTTGCCTTCGAGATCGATCACCGTGCTGCCGGAGGCAGGCGTCAACGGGTTCGGGAAAGGTTTGGTCACAAGGCCGAGCTTGTCGACGTAGTGATAGAACGCGGTGGACGACACCGGGAAACGCATGCCACCGAGTTCAGCGACGATGCCGTCAGTGCCGTTGAAGGCTTGCGAGCGTAAACGACCACCCAGCTTCGAAGCTTCGTAAACCACAGGCTTCAGGCCGAGTTTCATCAACTCGTAAGCCGCCACCAGACCAGCGATGCCCGCGCCGACAATCGCCACTTCTGCGCCGTGATTGTGCTCGGGAATAGTGCCGAGACCGGCCGGGTGATCGATCCAGTCGTCAAACGCGAACGGAAAGTCCGGGCCGAAAATGGTGACTGGTTTCTTACCGTCTGCAGGATGGCGATTGTTCTTGTTCATGGCTGACCTTGCTGGCGACCCGACGCGGGATGCGCGTCTGAGTATAGGAAAAGATGCCAGCCATTCTAGGGAGCGTGGAACACGTTAATAAGACGCAAAGTGTCGTCGTTTTGCCAATAACCTGATCAATCTGACGATAATCCGCTACACACTGTCCCTTGTAGGAGCAAGGCTTGCCCGCGAATAGGTCCTATCCATCAACCGAAAAATCATGATCAACACTCAAACCGGCTGCCCCCGATCAACCTTGCTACTCAAAATAATCGAAGTCGTCGTCTTCTCCACCCCATCCACCCCGCCAATCTGATCCAGCAACTGATCGAGCTGCTCCGGCGAATCAGTGCGCAACCACGCCACATAATCAAACTCGCCACTCACTGCACACAGCTGCTGCACCTGTGCCATCGCACTCAACCGACGCACCACCTCTTTGCCGGAACGTGGTTGCACCTTGATCCCGACATAGGCCTGCAAGCCGCCATCGACCACTCGCTGACCCAGACGCACGCCGTAACCGGTGATGACTTTGGTCTTCTCCAGACGCGCCAGTCGCGAAGTCACGGTGGTGCGCGCAATGCCCAATTGCCGGGCAAGCATGGCAACGCTTTCGCGGGCGTTGATTTGCAGGGCGGCGATTAGCTGACGATCGATTTCATCGAGCGCGGGCGGGCGGGTGTCGGGCAAGGGTGCGGTTCCATGGTGTGGGGGGCGGTGAGTTGCGCATGGTACATGCTCAATCAGATTGGGCACACGGGCAACACTAGCGCCGGCACTGGTTTTGGCGGTTGCCCTGGTGTGGTTCAAGCGCTATCATCGGCGCGTCAGCACAGACCGGAACTTTGCAAGCAGAGGGTGTTGATTTCGGTGGCGCAAGCTACTCCTAGCCAGTGAGCGGGATAAGCGGGAAACCGTGAAAGGAAAGGCCGATATTGAGATTTACAGAAAGCCCCGATGCGCGAGCATCGGGGCTTTTTGCTTTTTCTCAAACCGATTTCCCCGCATTACGCATTTCCAGGATGTAACGGACGTTATGTGGTTTTCCCTTCGGCAACCTCGCTCGTCCCCATTCAGCGACCTCGTAGGCGGAAATGACTCGAAGCTTGAGTAGGTTCGTTGTGTTCTGCGGTTTGCTGATCGAAAAAAAGACCGCGTAGTCATGTAAATCAAGGCAGTAATAGCGCTGACTGTTTTCTACGTAGAAAGGCACGGCGAGGCCTTTGAAAAAACGCTTGTGAAGGTAATCCGCGATCTGGCTGCTGCAATGGTGACGATCTGCACAGAAATATCGGGTTTCTCCTCTGTGTCGGAGGGGTTGACCATGACCTTTGTCGTCAGTGAAACAATGGAATCCAAACTCGAATTTGACGCTTAGCTGCTGCTCAGCCACTTCATAGCTCAGTTCGAAAGGCTGTAAATGCGCCATGCAGTATTTGCGTCCGCCAACTATCAGATCTTTCCATTCCATGGTGATTGTCGCCGGACGCACGCAGAGGGAGAAACGTTGATGCACTCCCGATTGAAATTTGAACACCCCGAAAATTGGGGGCGCATGAACGGCTGCGCAGGCGTTTAACCGTGCCCGTAGTTTCTATCCACAGAAGGCTGATGACTTAGAACCTTCACCACATCATCAATCACCGCGTTGCTCATTGCGGCCAAGTAATGCGCAGCCCAGGCATGGCGATCGGTCGCTTTGTCGTAAGCGGCTTCTTCAGCAAAGGTTTTGACCAGAAAGAGAAGATCGGAGGCTTGTGTCAGAGCATCGCCGATTGGTACGCCGGCGCTGACATGGAAGAGGGGTTGGTTGGCGCAGTAGATGAAAGGGGTGAAGCCGATGGTTTTTAAACCTGAGGTCGAGTCTGTTTCAGTCATGGTGAGGCTCCTAATTTTCAAGGGACACCACACTCGTTTCCATGCGAATGGGTGACAACTGTGCGCAGGTTGGAAACCGGAAAATTAGGAAACCGGCACGTCCGAAGACGTCCCGCGCACAGCCGTCATAACTTTTGATCGCAGCTCTGAATCTTTGCGGTCATGAGGCCGAGCACTGTTGTCATTAATTTAACCGGGTTTCCAAGCCCGACCGCTGATAAGCAGCGACGTCTCGAGAGTATCCCGTCAAACCAACGCCCAACAGGCGCAACACCGCTCAAAACCACAGCTTCGGAACTTGCCTACAGCCTTCGGGGAAGTCTTCCGAACATTGCGCTCGCCAACACTGAACCCCCAACCACTCGCCCAAGAAAAAGCCGCGCATTTAGCGCGGCTTTCAATTTGGTGGGCCCACACGGACTTGAACCGTGGACCAAAGGATTATGAGTCCTCTGCTCTAACCAACTGAGCTATAGGCCCTCAGTAGGCCGCGGATTATAGCGACGGTTTCTCGGCTGTGCTATCCGAAAAATCCGATACGGTTACACGAAGAAACGTTGCGGCGAATTCTTCCGGCGGCAGCGGCAGGCTGACGATGTAGCCCTGGATCTGTTCACAGCCCTCGGCGGCGAGGAATTGTTGCTGTGCCTGGGTTTCCACGCCCTCGGCGATGACGGTGAATTGCATGCTGCGGCCCAGGGCGATGATGGCGCGCACAATCGCCGCATCGTGGGGGTCGTCGGGCAGTCCGCGAACAAAGGACTGGTCGATTTTGAGGATGTCCAGTGGCAGGCGTTTGAGGTAGCTGAGCGAGGAATAGCCGGTGCCGAAGTCGTCAATTGCCAGTTGCACGCCGAGGTGTTTGAGTTGGTGCAGCACGGCCAGCGCCTCTTCGGCCTGACTCATGATGAAATTCTCGGTAATTTCCAGTTGCAGTAAATCCGGCATCAGGCCGTTTTCGTTGAGCAGTTGCTCGATGCGCCCGAGCAGATTCGGCTGGCGCAGTTGCGCGCCGGCAAGGTTCACCGACAACGGGCCGAGGCTGTCGTAGACCTGATTCCACTCGAACATCTGCCGGCACGCGGTCTCCAGCACCCAGTCGCCGATCTGCAGAATCATGCCGTTCTCTTCGGCCAACGGAATGAAGTGCTCCGGCGGCACATCGCCAAAGGTTGGGTGTCGCCAGCGAATCAACGCTTCGGCACCGACCAGACGATGGTCATCGAGGCTGATTTTCGGCTGGTAGTAGAGGTGCAATTCATTGCGCTCGATGGCCCGGCGCAGTTCGTGTTCCAGCGCGATACGCTCGCTGGCCTGCGCGGTGAGGTCGCGGGTGTAGCTTTCGACGCGGTTGCGGCCCTTGGCTTTGGAGCGGTACATCGCCGCGTCGGCGTTTTTTACCAGCGTGGCGACGTCGCAGCCGTCGCGCGGATAGAGGCTGGTGCCGATGCTGGCGCTGATGAAGAATTCGTGTTCGCCGGCCTGGAACGGCGCACCGAAACAGTTGAGCAGCTTGGTGGCGATGTTGTCCGCGTCGCTGGCCTGTTGCAGGCCGGGCAGCAGGATGATGAATTCATCACCGCCCAACCGTGCCACGGTGTCGATGTCGCGCAGTTGCTCTTTGAGGCGCACGGCGATGCCCTTGAGCAGCAGGTCGCCGACCGGGTGGCCGAGGCTGTCGTTGATGTGTTTGAAACGGTCAAGGTCGAGGAACAGCACGGCGCCCTGACCACCGTTTTCCTGTTGTGTGGTCAGCGCCGAGAGCAGGCGACTTTCGAACAGCGTGCGGTTTGGCAGGCCGGTGAGCGGGTCGTGGTGCGCCTGATAATCGAGTTTCGCCTGCGCGTGTTTGAGACTGGAGATGTCGGCAAACACAGCGACAAAGTGCGTGATGAATTTGTCGCGGTTGCGCACGGCGCTGATGGTCAGCCAGCTCGGGTACAGCTCGCCGTTTTTACGTCGGTTGGAAATCTCGCCTTGCCAATGACCTTCGTCGGTCAACTGGTGCCACATCGCCGCATAAAACGCGCTGTCGTGCAGGCCGGAGGCGAGCAGGCGCGGGGTGTGGCCGAGGGCTTCGCTTTCGCTGTAACCGGTGATTTCCGTGAAGGCGCGGTTGACTGCGCTGATGTGCTGCTGGGTATCGGTGATCAATACGCCTTCGGCGGTGCTCTCGAACACGGTCGCAGCCTGTTGCAGTTTTTCCTGCATCAGATGACGTTCAGTAATGTCGCGGGCGATGGTCAGCATGCAGTCTTCATCACCGATCGGCAGTGGTCGGCTGGACACTTCGCACAGACGAATCTGCCCGTCGCTACGACGGATATGGCAGGTGAAATCACGCACGAAGCCGTCGCGGTGCAGCAGGTCGAGCATCTGTTTGCGCTCGTTGAGGTTGACCCAGATTCCCAGATCCAGCGCCGAGCGATCCACCGACATCGCGCTGTTGAATCCGGTGATGCGGCTGAAACCTTCGTTGACCTCCAGCAGCAGGCCATCGCTCTGCCGCGACAGCAGCAAACCGTCCGGCGAGGCGTGAAAAGCCTTGGCGAATTTCTCTTCGGAGGTTTGCAATTGCTGCTGGGTTTCTTTGAGTTGGTTAATGTCGCGCACCACGACCACCAGCGCCGGCGTGGTGTCGAGGTCGAACGGTTCGGCGGAAATCAGGCCGGTGAACACTTGGCCGTTGTTGCGGCGGAAGGGCATTTCCAGATTGCGGATGCTGCCGGCCTGCAAGCGCTGGAGCAAACCGGGGCCGACGCCGGGAATGCCCCAGATATTCAGATCCGTGGCGGTCTGGCCGATGACTTCTTCGGCCTTGAGTCCAATCTGTTCCTCGAAGGCTTCATTGACCTCCAGCAAACAGCCGTCGGACAGCCGCGCAATCACCAGAATGTCCGGGCATTGCTGGAAGACCGAGGCGAATTTTTGCTCCGACAAACGCAGCGCTTCTTCGGTGCGCTTGGTTTCGCTGATGTCGATCATCAAACCGCGCATCACCGGCTCATGGCCGTGTTCGATCAGGCTGACGATGTCGCGCACCCACAGGCAGCGGCCGTCGGCGGTGATCACCCGGTAATCGAGGCTGTGATCGCGCCCGGCCAGTACTTCGTGATCACAAAAACTCTGGGCGCGAGTGAGGTCGGCCGGATGAATGATGTTGCGCCAGAACCCCGGAATCAGCCAATGCGACAGTGGATAACCGAGCAAGTCTTCGGCGTGCGGTGACACATAGCTGTAGGTGAAGTCGCTCATCCGCGCTTCCCAAGCGATCGCCGACAAACTTTCGACCAGCCCACGGTAGTGATATTCGCTGCTGCGCAGCTCCTGTTCGAGGTCGATGCGCCGGGCGATTTCCGAGCTGAGGCGGCGGTTGATGCGGATCACCACGGCCAGCACGATCATCAGCAATAACAGGCCGGGCAAGCCGTAAACCAGCAGGTCTGACCAGAATGTCCGGTGATCGAGGACGTTACCGACCCAGTGTTCCTGAATGGCGCTGATTTCGGCGGGGCTCATGTCGGCGAGAACTTTGTCGAGAATCCCCACCAGCACCTTGTTTTCGCGCGGCACGCCCATCGCCAGTTGATAGCGATACGGGGTTTCGCCGCTGACGTAGAGGCCGTCGAGTTTGAGCTGACGCAGGCTCCAGACGCTGGAGGCGAGATCGCCGACCACGGCGTCAACTTCGTCGGTCGCCAGCGCCTGCAACGCCGAACTGACGTTGGGCATGGCCACCAGATTCAGATCCGGGTGGTGGGTGCGCAGAAGTTCGTGCGGCGCATAGTTTTCCACCACGGCGATTTTTAATCCGTACAGATCATCAAGCTTGCGCGGTTGCGCGCCGCCGACGTGGGCGAGGATGACAATCGGGAAGTCGAGGTAGGGCCGGGTGAATGACAGATAGTTCTGCCGTTCCGGAGTGGACATGATTCCCGGCAGCAGATCGATCTTGCCGGTTTTGACCTGCTCCAGCACCTCTGTCCAGCTGATGGGCTCAATCGGCGTGAGTTTGATCGCCAGACGTTGGCGAATCACGTCGATGTAGTCAGCCGCCAGGCCCTGATAACGGCTCTGGTCGTCACGAAACTCAAACGGTGGCCACGACGCATCGACACCCAGGCGCAAGTCCGGGTGAGCCGCCAGCCAGCCACGTTCTTCATCGGTCAGAGTCAGCGCGTTAGCCGTTGCGGTCCAAATCATCAGTGACAGCACGAAAAGCACGGGCGCCAGTCTGGGCATAACGCTCTCGTTATGGCTCGGGGGTGATTGTTTCGAGTGTAGACGCGGACTGCAGCGGGGAGGGTGGTGCGAGGAATTTAATCTGCCTAAAAACAAAACCCCCGGCCTGGGCCGGGGGTTCTGGTATCACTCGTCGAGGAAGGAGCGCAGATGCTCGCTTCGCGTCGGGTGGCGCAGCTTGCGCAGCGCCTTGGCTTCGATCTGACGGATCCGCTCACGCGTTACGTCAAACTGTTTGCCCACTTCTTCGAGTGTGTGGTCGGTGTTCATGTCGATACCGAAACGCATGCGCAGTACTTTGGCTTCACGGGCAGTGAGGCCGGACAGCACTTCGCGAGTCGCTTCTTTCAGGCTCTCAACAGTGGCGACATCGATTGGCGACTGCATGGTCGAGTCTTCGATGAAGTCACCCAGATGGGAGTCTTCGTCATCACCGATCGGCGTTTCCATGGAGATCGGCTCTTTAGCGATCTTCAATACCTTGCGGATTTTATCCTCAGGCATTTCCATGCGTTCGCCCAGCTCTTCCGGGGTCGGTTCGCGACCCATTTCCTGCAACATCTGCCGGGAAATACGGTTGAGCTTGTTGATCGTCTCGATCATGTGCACCGGAATACGGATGGTGCGGGCCTGGTCGGCGATCGAGCGAGTGATCGCCTGACGGATCCACCAGGTGGCATAAGTCGAGAACTTGTAACCACGACGGTATTCGAACTTGTCTACCGCTTTCATCAAGCCGATGTTGCCTTCCTGGATCAGATCGAGGAATTGCAGGCCACGGTTGGTGTACTTCTTGGCGATCGAGATCACCAGACGCAAGTTGGCTTCAACCATCTCTTTCTTCGCGCGGCGGGCCTTGGCCTCACCGATCGACATGCGACGGTTGATGTCCTTGATTTCAGCGATGGTCAGACCGGTTTCGGTTTCCAGCGCGATCAGTTTCTGCTGGCAACGAATGATGTCCGGCTGTACGCGACCAATGGCTTCGGCATACTTGCTCTTGCCTTTGGCCAGGGCATCGGACCAGCTTTCGTCGACTTCGTTACCCGGGAACTGACGCAGGAAATCAGCGCGTGGCATACGTGCATCACGTACACACAGTTGCATGATCGCGCGCTCTTGCTGACGCAGACGATCAAGGGCACCGCGAACACGTTCAACCAAACCTTCGAATTGCTTCGGTACCAGTTTGATCGGCATGAACAGCTCGGCCAGCGCCAGCAGTTCGGCAATCGTTGCCTTGTTGCTGCGACCGTGCTTTTTCAGGGCCTTGCGGGTGATTTCCATCTGGTCGGCGACCGCGCCAAAACGCTGGGCGGCGATAACCGGATCCGGACCGCTTTCGGCTTCTTCTTCGTCATCGGAAGATTCGGCTTCTTCGTCGTCGGTTTCGTCGTCGGCTTTCGCGACTTTCGCTTCGACAGGCGGCGGTACCTCGGCAGGCGGCGCAATGCCGTCGTCCGGGTCGATATAACCGCTCAGGACGTCGGACAGGCGGCCACCTTCGGTGGTCACACGAGTGTACTCGGAGAGAATATGGTCAACCGTGCCAGGGAAGTGCGCGATTGCGCTCATCACTTCACGGATGCCTTCTTCGATTCGTTTGGCGATTTCAATTTCGCCTTCACGAGTCAGAAGCTCGACCGTACCCATTTCACGCATGTACATGCGCACCGGGTCAGTGGTGCGACCGATATCGGTCTCCACCGCTGCCAACGCGGCGGCTGCTTCTTCCGCAGCGGCCTCGTCGGTATCGGCGTCGGCCAACATAAGGGCGTCCGCATCCGGAGCACTCTCGTGTACGGGGATCCCCATGTCGTTAATCATGCGGATGATGTCTTCCACCTGCTCTGGATCTGAAATATCCTCGGGCAGGTGGTCGTTGACCTCGGCGTAAGTCAGATACTTCTGCTCACGACCCAGTTTGATCAACTCAATAATACGAGACTGCTGTTGCGCTTTTCCGGACATAACACCCTATCCACTGAAGGTCTTGGCGGGCAAAAAACAAGCCGAGGATTATACCTGAGCTATGACCTCACGCGCCAGTTGAGGTCGGGTTTGATGCGGAAACATTGCGACTTAGAAGGTCGCGCAGTTGATTTTTCTCTTCAATACTCAGTTCGCTTTGACGGGCTTTCCTGAGTAACTGTTCAAGATTTCGCTCGCGTTGGCGGGCTGACAAGCTAGTAATGGTGTCGAAAAACTGTTGTTCAAGGTTATCTCCGTCAATCAACCACTCCTTTTCTGCCAATGCCTTGAGCAATCGACCCTGTTCAGTGCCGTGCCATCGCGCGATCAACTGAAATGAGTTTAGCTTGGGATTCTTCTGTACGGCTTCGAGCAGCGCCACAAGCAGCTGGGCGTTGGTCTGATTCTCGTCCGCAATGTGCCCGGCATCTTCGACGCGCTCGGCCAGTTGCGGGTGATGGAGCAGTGTGCGCAGGGCGGTCAGGGTTGGCGATTCGACGCCAATCGGCGTGCGCGGGCGTTGCTGGTCGCGATCGCCGCCACGCTTGCCGTTTTTATCCCAGGGCTTCTTGTCCCACTTCTTGCCGCCAGCGCCAGGTTTCTTCGGCGTCCACTCCTGCTGCGGCACATACATGTCCTGTGCCTGCGGCTGATGGTAGTCGCTGTAATCCGGCATTGCGTCGTAATTGATGCCCGGGTCGTAAGCGGGCGGCGCTTCCTGCGGCGCATTTTGCGCCAGCTGACTGACGGTTTCGCTGCTCAGGCCGGTGATTTCGGTCAGGCGCTGACGCATCAGAATGCGCAGGTTGGCGCCCGGCACTTTGTCGATCAACGGTGCGGCGAGGGTGGCCATGTGCGCCTTGCCTTCGAGCGAACGCGGGTCAGACTCTTCGGTCAGTTGCTGGAAGAAATAATCCGCCAGCGGCTGAGCGTGCTGATTGATGCGCGCCTTGAAGGCATCGGTGCCTTCAGCGCGAACCAGCGTATCCGGATCTTCGCCTTCGGGCAGGAACAGAAAGCGTGCGCGACGCCCGTCCTGCAGGCTCGACAGCGTTGCTTCGAGTGCGCGCCACGCGGCGTTGCGGCCAGCCTGGTCGCCGTCGAAACAGAACAACACGTTCGGTACGACGCGAAACAGGCGCTTCAAATGTTCTTCGCTGGTCGCGGTGCCCAGCGTAGCGACGGCATTTTTCAGGCCTTGTTGGGCGAGCGCGATGACGTCCATATAACCTTCGACGACGATGATTTCGTCGAGGTTGCGGTTGTTCTTGCGTGCTTCATAAAGGCCGTAGAGTTCCTGACCTTTATGGAAAACCGGGGTTTCCGGGGAGTTCAGGTACTTCGGTTTGTCGTCGCCGAGTACGCGGCCACCGAAGGCGATGATGCGGCCACGGGTGTCGCGGATCGGGAACATCACGCGATCGCGGAAGCGGTCATAGCGTTTGCCGGTTTCGGCGTTCTCGATCAGCAGCCCGGCGTCGATCATGGCTTTTTGCTGAAGGGTGTCGCTGCTCAAATGTTTGAACAGGTTATCCCAGCCTGGCGGCGCGAAGCCGAGGCCGAAATCCCGGGCGATCTCGCCGGTCAGGCCGCGACCCTTTAGGTAATCCACGGCAGCTTTGCGCGCGGGGTGGCTCTTGAGGGCCTGCTTGTAAAAATCGGCAGCGGCGGTGAGCAGCGGGTAGAGCGGCGAATCAGTCGGTTGCCGTGGCTTGCGCTCGCGGCCGCTTTCTTCGCGGGGGATTTCCATGCCGGCGGCTTTCGCCAGATCTTCGATGGCCTGGGGAAAATCCAGGTTGTCGTGATCCATGAGAAAGCCGAGGGCATTACCGCCGGCGCCGCAGCCGAAGCAGTAATAGAACTGCTTGTCGGGGCTGACGCTGAACGACGGGGTTTTCTCTTTGTGAAACGGGCAACAGGCGGTGTAGTTCTTGCCGGCCTTCTTCAATTGCACGCGCGAACTGACCACATCGACGATGTCGGTGCGGTTCAGCAGGTCGTCAATGAAGCTCTGGGGAATTAGCCCGGCCATGGCATTCTCGTCGTCTGCGCTGCAATAAGTCCGATGCGTAAGGCTGCCGGACGCGGGTCGTTGTTTGAAGCACGCAAAAAGTGCGGCTCGACCGGTGTCGTCTGCGTAATCGCTGTCGGGAAGTGTATCTGCCGAAAAACCACTGACGTTAGTACCTATCAGTCTTCGACTATTTGAAAGTGTTGCGCTGAATCCGCTGACGGCCGGTTGAGGGCCTCGGATAGCTCAATAAAGCGGGCACGCATGCAGGTGCCTTGGGCTGATCGTCGTGAGAGGAATCAGTGGGTGTGCTCGTCAGTAGCCTTGAAAGGCTCGTCAGAAAAGACGTGCACCGCTGGCAAAAGAGCCAGGTCTGACGTGTGAAGCAGATTCGTCTTAGTCGCGTGTGCGGCTTCGACGTTGAAGCATCAAGCGTTTTACGCAAATGCCATTAGCCCGGCTCAGAGCCGGGCTTAGGCAAGAAGCTTGCTACGAACGTCTGTGTATTAGTACAGACGAACGGCGCGGCGCTGTTCGCGCTGAACTTTCTTGGCGTGACGCTTAACAGCGGCTGCTGCTTTGCGCTTACGCTCAGAAGTTGGCTTCTCGTAAAATTCGCGGCTACGAACTTCAGCCAGTACACCGGCTTTTTCGCAGGAGCGCTTGAAACGACGCAGAGCTACGTCGAAGGGTTCGTTCTCTTTAACTTTGACGGCTGGCATCCAGAGCTACCTTCATTCATTACCGGGGTCAACATCCTCGCGGCAAAAGAGCACTTGAAGACGTCGGTTTTTAAGGGTTGCGGATGTTAACCCCTCATCGCTCGGAATGCAAAGCCTCTGATCGAAAACCGCTGGTCGGGGCATCACGTGGCGACTATTATGCGCGCCTTCGAAGTCAGCCTAAACAAGGCGCAAACCCATGCTAGTACTGGGATTAGAAACCTCCTGCGACGAAACCGGCGTCGCATTATATGACAGTGAGCGCGGTCTGCTGGCCGACGCACTGTTCAGCCAGATCGACCTGCACCGCGCCTATGGCGGTGTGGTGCCGGAGCTCGCCTCGCGTGACCACGTCAAACGCATGCTGCCCTTGATTCGTCAGGTGTTGGCCGAAGCGGACTGTGTACCCACCGAGATCGACGCGATCGCCTATACCGCGGGCCCTGGACTGGTTGGCGCGTTGCTGGTCGGCGCTTCCTGCGCTCAGGCGCTGGCGTTTGCCTGGGGCATTCCGGCGCTCGGCGTGCACCACATGGAAGGGCATTTGCTCGCACCGATGCTGGAGCCAAAACCGCCGGAATTCCCGTTCGTCGCTTTGTTGGTCTCGGGCGGTCATACGCAGCTGGTTCAGGTCGATGGCATCGGTCAATACACCTTGCTCGGCGAGACGCTCGACGACGCTGCCGGCGAAGCATTCGACAAAACCGCGAAAATGATGGGCCTGAATTATCCGGGCGGGCCGGAAATCGCCAAGTTGGCGGAGAAGGGCGTTGCAGGACGTTTTACCTTTCCGCGTCCGATGTGCGATCGCCCGGGCCTGCAATTCAGCTTCAGCGGTCTGAAAACCTCCGCGCTCAACGCCTGGCAGCAGTGCGTCAGCGCCGGGGACGACAACGAGCAAGCCCGTTGCGACATCGCGCTGGCGTTCCAGCAGGCCGTGGTGGAGACTTTGACCATCAAGTGCAAGCGCGCACTGAAACAGGCGGGCATGAAGCGTCTGGTGATCGCTGGCGGCGTCAGCGCCAACAAGGCTTTGCGCGTTTCGCTGGAGAAAATGCTCGGCGACATGAAGGGCGATGTGTTTTATGCGCGTCCGGAGTTCTGCACCGATAACGGCGCGATGATCGCCTTTGCCGGTTGTCAGCGTTTGCAGGCCGGTCAGCAGGAAAGTCTGGCGATCAGCGTGCAGGCGCGTTGGCCGATGGAGCAGTTGTCGCCGCTTTGATGAGCGGCGCTCATGGACGGTATTTAAAAATGCCGTTCGCGCCCGGCAAACAGGTCGCGTAGATTGCCGCGGTGGCGCCAGACGATCAGCAGTGTCAGCGCGCTCATCGGCAGTAGCGCCTCCGGTTCTTGCCAGGCCAGCAGTGGCAGGGTCAGCGGCGTGGCGATCAGTGCCGCCAGCGAGCTGGTGCGGGTCAGGTAGAACGTCAGCAGCCAGGCACACACGGCCAGCAGCGCTGCGGGCGGATACAGGCCCAGCAGCATGCCGGCAGCGGTGGCGACACCTTTGCCACCACGGAAGCGGAAATACAGCGGGAACAGGTGACCGATCACGGCACACACGCCGATCCACGCCTGCTCCTGCAGCGAAAGGCCGACAGCCGAGGCAATCAGCACCGGCACCAGGCCTTTGCACAGATCACCCAGCAGGGTCAGGATCGCCAGTTTGCGACCGACCAGGCGGAGCATGTTGGTGGCGCCGGCATTACCCGAGCCACTCATTCGCGGATCCGGATTTCCGGTCAGGCGGCTGAGCAAAATGGCGAAGGACAGCGAGCCGAGCAGGTAGGCGAGAGTCGCCAGTAACCAAAACATGCTAACTATTCCGGGCGAGGACGCCCTGATTCTAACGGCGCATTGCGCCCTTGTCGTGCAGCGGAGAGAAGTGCTTGGACAGAGTGTTTATCGAGGGCCTGGAAGTCGATACCGTGATCGGTGCCTACGACTGGGAGCGCGGCATCCGCCAGTGCCTGCGTCTTGATCTGAGCTTCGCCTGGGACAATCGCCCGGCCGCCGCCGGTGACGACCTGACTCTGGCGCTCGATTACGCCAGCGTTTCCACACGGATTCAGGCTTTCGCCGAGCAAGCGCAGTTTCAACTGGTCGAGACGTTCGCCGAGCGTCTGGTTGAAGTGCTGATGAGTGAATTCAACATCACTTGGGTTCGGCTGAAGCTGACCAAGCCTGGCGCGGTACCGGCGGCCAAGGGCGGCGTGGGTGTGGAGATCGAGCGCGGATGTCGCTGACTCAGGTCTACCTCGGGCTCGGTAGCAATATCGAGCGCGAAACCCATTTGCGTGCAGGTCTCGACGCGTTGGCGACGTTTCTGGTGGATATCCGCTGTTCGGCGGTGTTCGAGAGCCAGCCAGTCGGGATCAAAAGCGGGCCGTTCTTCAATTTTGTGGTGTCGGCGTTTACCGATCTGCCGTTGATTGAACTGGATCGTCGCTTGAAGTTTATTGAGGCGGATAACGGTCGATATGCCCCGGATCGCAAGGGTTTGCCGCTGGATATCGACGTGCTGTTGTACGGCGATCTGGCGGGCAATTTCGACGGTCTGGTGTTGCCGCGTGCGGAAATTCTGAAAAATGCTTTTGTGTTGTGGCCGTTGTCGCTGATTGCGCCGGATCGCGTGCATCCGGGTGTGGGAAAAAGCTTCGCGACGTTGTGGGCGGAGGCGCAGATTGATCAGATGTTGGCGCCGGTCGGGTTTGAGTGGCGTGGGCAGCAGCTCACGCCTTCGGATTTGCGTTGAATTGACTGCCGCCTTCGCGAGCAGGCTCGCTCCCACAGGGGAATGCATTCCAAAATGTGGGAGCGAGCCTGCTCGCGAAGCTTTTCACGCAGTCGCCGCGTCTTTGTAAGCCTTCAACGCTTTCAGTCGCTCACGCTTCAGCGCCTCACCCAACTCCGGACCCTTGAATCCCTTCTCCAGCAACGGCTGCACCGCAACCTCCCGTGCAACCTTCGCCGCACCGCGCAAATAATCTGCCTGTGGATAACTTCTCTGCTCCAGCCCCTTGCGGCCCCGGGCATCCATTTCGCACGCAGCGATAAATTCTTCAAACCGCTGCGGCCGGCGATACACGTCAAAACTCTGCAACAACTCCAGCAACGTCGAAGCCTTCAGCTCCAGCGCCCGGTGCCCATGGGTGTGGTATTTGCCAACCAGCAAGGCCAATTCCTGGCAATCCTTCGGCGCTTTAAAGCGTTCATTGACCGCTTTGATCAGCTTCAGCCCGGTGTGCTCATGGGCGATGTGCCGTGGCCATTCCTCTTCCGGCGTCAAGCCTTTGCCAAGATCGTGCAGCAGGCAGGCCCAGCGTACGGTCAGCGGTTGTTTGTGCAGCGCTGATTGCTCCAGCACGCTGAGCGTGTGCAGCCCGGTGTCGATTTCCGGGTGATGCGCTTCCGGTTGCGGCACGCCGAACAGCGCATCCACTTCCGGCATCAAGACTTTCAGCGCGCCGCAATCACGAAGCACCTGAATGAATACTTGTGGCTGATCTTCCATCAGCGCGCGGGAGATTTCTTTCCAGCTGCGCTCAGCGGTCAGTGCCTCCAGTTCACCGGACTCACTGAGTTGACGCATTAACTCAAGCGTCTCCGGCGCAACGCTAAAACCGAGCCCGGCATAACGCGCCGCGAAGCGGGCTACACGCAGGACACGCAGGGGATCTTCGGCGAACGCCGGGGATACGTGACGCAGGATTCGCGCTTCAAGATCGCGCTGACCGTGGTATGGATCGGTCAGATTTTGCTGATCGTCTTCAGCGATGGCGTTGATGGTCAGGTCGCGGCGAATCAGGTCTTCTTCAAGCGTCACTTCGGGACTGGCGTGAAAGGTGAAGCCACCATAGCCGCGACCGCTTTTACGTTCGGTGCGGGCGAGGGCGTACTCCTCGCCGCTTTTCGGATGAAGAAACACCGGAAAATCTGCGCCGACCGGTCGATAGCCCTTGGCGAGCATTTCTTCCGTGGTAGCACCGACCACGACCCAATCGATATCGGTAACCGGTTTGCCCAGCAAGCGATCACGAACCGCGCCGCCAACCTTGAAAATCTGCATAAAAAACCTCCGTTAGCCCGACAGGATAACCCTTGCGCCGGACTTTCGGAGGCCAGAACCGTTTCAAAGATGAATGACGGCGAGGTCGAGCCGACCGTAATCCCCTTCGCTGTGTTCACTGCGCGGCGGCACGTGATGGGTTTTCATGATCTGGTCGCCCTGCAGCGTTTCCAGATGAATATCGAAGCCCCACAAACGGTGCAGGTGTTTGAGCACCTCTTCAGTGGAATCGCCGAGCGGTTTGCGGTCGTGCTGCTGGTGCCGCAGGGTCAGTGAGCGGTCGCCACGTCGATCGATGCTGTAAATCTGCACGTTCGGTTCACGGTTGCCGAGGTTGTATTGCGCGGCCAGGGTTTCGCGGATGATCCGGTAACCGGGCTCGTCATGGATCGCAGGCACCAGCAAATCGTCCTTCTGATCGTCATCCATGATGCTGAACAGTTTCAGATCGCGGATCACCTTCGGTGACAAATATTGCAGGATGAAGCTCTCGTCCTTGAAGCTGCTCATGGCGAATTTGATGGTCGACAGCCAGTCGCTCCCGGCGATGTCCGGGAACCAGTGGCGATCCTCTTCGGTAGGTTCCTCACACATGCGCCGGATGTCGCGGTACATGGCGAAACCCAATGCGTACGGGTTGATGCCGCTGTAGTAAGGGCTATCGAAACCTGGCTGGAACACCACGCTGGTGTGTGAGGTGAGGAACTCCATCATGAAACCGTCGGTGACCAGGCCCTCGTCGTACAGGTCGTTCATCAGCGTGTAGTGCCAGAACGTTGCCCAGCCTTCGTTCATCACCTGGGTCTGGCGCTGTGGATAAAAGTACTGGGCAATCTTGCGCACGATACGCACGATCTCGCGCTGCCAAGGCTCGAGCAATGGCGCGTGTTTCTCGATGAAGTAGAGGATGTTTTCCTGCGGCTCGGCCGGGAAGCGTGCGTTGTCCTTGTCGCTGTATTTGTCCGCGCCTTTGGGAATGGTGCGCCACAGATCGTTGATCTGCTTCTGCATGTGTTCTTCGCGATCCTTTTGCCGCCGGCGTTCTTCTTCGGCGGAAATAGGGTAGGGGCGTTTGTAGCGGTCGACGCCGTAATTCATCAGCGCGTGGCAGGAGTCGAGCAAGTCCTCCACCGCGTCGATGCCGTGGCGCTCTTCGCACTGCATGATGTACTGCTTGGCGAACACCAGATAATCGATGATCGAACTGGCGTCGGTCCAGGTGCGGAACAGGTAATTGCCCTTGAAGAAACTGTTGTGGCCATAGCACGCGTGCGCCACCACGAGCGCCTGCATGCAGATGGTGTTTTCTTCCATCAGGTAGGCGATGCACGGATCCGAGTTGATCACGATCTCGTACGCCAGGCCCATCTGCCCGCGGCTGTAGGATTTTTCGGTGCTGAGGAAGTGTTTGCCATAGGACCAGTGGTGATAACCCAGCGGCATGCCCACCGAGGCATAGGCGTCCATCATCTGCTCGGCGGTGATCACTTCGATCTGGTTGGGGTAGGTGTCCAGCGCATAGCCGGCCGCGATACGGGCGATTTCGCGGTCGTAGGTCTGGATCAGCTCGAACGTCCATTCAGAGCCGGTGGAAATGGGTTGGCGCTTCTGCTCTTTGGCGGTCATGTCACTAACCTGCGCTGGAAGAGTTCACGGAAGACCGGATAGATATCCCCGGCCGAGACCAGTTGCTGCTGGGCAAAAGTGTCAGAAAAGGCGTCGGCGATGCGTTCGTATTCGTACCACAAGGCCTGATGTTCGCGCGGGGTGATCTCCACGTAAGTGTAGTACTGCACAAACGGCATGATCTGATTGATCAGGATGTCGCGGCAGATCGGCGAGTCATCGTTCCAGTTGTCGCCGTCGGAAGCCTGCGCCGCGTAGATGTTCCATTCGTTGCTCGGATAACGCTCGGCCATGATCTCTTGCATCAGTTTCAATGCACTGGAAACGATGGTGCCGCCGGTTTCCCGTGAATAGAAAAACTCTTCTTCATCGACTTCGCGCGCACTGGTGTGGTGACGGATGAACACCACGTCGATCTTGTCGTAGTTCCGCTTGAGGAACAGGTACAACAGGATGAAAAAGCGTTTGGCGATGTCCTTGGTCGCCTGGGTCATGGAGCCGGAAACGTCCATCAGGCAGAACATCACGGCTTTCGAGCTGGGATTCGGTTGCTTGATCAGCAGGTTGTATTTCAGGTCGAAGGTGTCGAGGAACGGTACGCGATGAATGCGCGCGCTGAGTTTCTCGATTTCTGCTTCGAGTTCCTGAATATCGCCAAAGTTATCTGGCTCTTCGCGTTTCAGCCGCTCGAGTTCTGCTTTGGCTTCGCGCAGTTTCGCCCGGCTACTGCCAGACAAAGCGATGCGCCGTGCATGGGCCGAACGCAGGGTGCGGATGATGTTGATCCGGGACGGGTTGCCTTCGTTACTGATCCCGGCGCGCACGGTTTTGAAGGTGTCGGTGCCGCTCAGGTTGCGTTTGACCAGGTTCGGCAGTTCGAGGTCTTCGAACATGAATTCGAGGAATTCTTCCTGAGTGATCTGAAAGACGAACTCGTCCATGCCTTCGCCGGAGTTACCGGCCTTGCCCGGGCCGCGCCCGCCGCCACCGCCTGGTGGACGAGCAATGTGTTCGCCGGCGGTGAATTCCTTGTTACCGGGATGAACCACGGTCTGTTTGCCGCCGCGGCCGTGGTGAAGCACCGGTTCGTCGATGTCGCGACCGGGAATACTGATCTGTTCGCCATGCTCCATATCGGTGATGGAGCGCCGGCTGACCGCCTCTTCGACAGCCTTTTTGATGTGGTCACGGTAACGCCGCAGGAAACGCTGGCGGTTTACCGTGCTCTTGTTCTTGCCATTCAAACGTCGGTCGATCACATAACTCATAGGAAGCCCTCCGGGCAGCTTCAAGTTGTGAGCTTCAAGCTGCAAGTAAAAGCAGGTTCCCGGGCATCAGTGGGTTACGCGCTTTGTTCTTGCAGCTCGTAGCTAGAAGCTTGCAGCTGCTTCACTGCGACTTCCGTACCCGTAGGTACCATTCGGAAAGAAGCCGTACCTGTTTGTCGGTGTAGCCGCGTTCGACCATTCGAGTGACGAAGTCGTTGTGCTTTTGCTGATCCTCTTTGCTGGCCTTGGCGTTGAAGCTGATGACGGGCAGCAGATCCTCGGTGTTCGAGAACATTTTCTTCTCGATGACCACGCGCAGTTTTTCGTAGCTGAGCCAGGTCGGGTTCTTGCCGTTGTTGTTGGCCCGGGCGCGCAGGACGAAGTTGACGATTTCGTTGCGGAAATCCTTCGGATTGCTGATGCCGGCCGGTTTTTCGATTTTCTCCAGTTCTTCGTTCAGGGCAACACGGTTGAGGATCTCGCCGGTTTCCGGATCGCGGTATTCCTGATCCTGAATCCAGAAGTCTGCATACAGCACGTAGCGGTCGAAGATGTTCTGGCCGTACTCGCTGTAAGACTCGAGGTAAGCGGTCTGGATTTCCTTGCCGATGAATTCGATATAACGCGGTGCCAGGTATTCTTTCAGGTAGCGCAGATAGCGTTCGCGGGTTTCGGCCTGGAATTGTTCCTGTTCGATCTGCTGTTCCAGCACATAGAGCAGGTGCACCGGGTTGGCGGCGATTTCATGCGGATCGAAGTTGAAGACCTTGGAGAGGATCTTGAACGCAAAGCGGGTCGACAGACCGTTCATGCCCTCATCAACACCTGCCGAGTCGCGGTATTCCTGAATCGACTTGGCTTTCGGATCGGTGTCTTTGAGGTTTTCGCCGTCGTAGACGCGCATCTTCGAATAGATGTTGGAGTTTTCCGGCTCTTTGAGGCGCGAAAGCACAGTGAACTGCGCGAGCATTTTCAGGGTGTCAGGCGCGCAATGCGCTTTGGCCAGAGAACTGTTGAACAGCAGTTTGTCGTAGATTTTCACTTCGTCGCTGACGCGCAGGCAATACGGCACTTTGACGATGTAGATCCGGTCGATGAAGGCTTCGTTGTTCTTGTTGTTGCGGAAGGTGTGCCATTCCGACTCGTTGGAGTGGGCGAGCAGGATCCCGGTGAACGGAATCGCGCCGAGGCCTTCGGTACTGTTGTAGTTGCCTTCCTGAGTCGCGGTCAGCAATGGGTGCAGCACCTTGATCGGCGCCTTGAACATTTCGACGAACTCCATGAGGCCCTGGTTGGCCCGGCACAGCGCACCGGAGTAGCTGTAAGCGTCGGCGTCGTTCTGTGGGTATTCCTCGAGTTTGCGAATGTCGACTTTACCGACCAGCGCCGAGATGTCCTGGTTGTTCTCGTCGCCCGGTTCGGTTTTGGCCACGGCGATCTGATTGAGGATCGACGGGTACAGTTTGACCACGCGGAACTGGCTGATGTCGCCGCCGAATTCGGCCAGGCGTTTGGTCGCCCATGGCGACATGATGGTGTTCAGGTAGCGCCGTGGAATACCGAAGTCTTCTTCGAGGATCGCGCCATCTTCGGTGGCGTTGAACAGACCCAAAGGAGATTCGAATACCGGCGAGCCCTTGATCGCGTAGAAGGGCACTTTCTCGATCAGCTGTTTCAGCTTCTCGGCCAGGGACGATTTACCGCCACCGACGGGGCCGAGCAGGTAAAGGATTTGTTTCTTCTCTTCCAGGCCTTGGGCGGCGTGGCGGAAATACGAAACGATCTGGTCGATGCATTCTTCCATCCCGTGGAAGTCTTCAAAGGCCGGATAGCGACGGATCACCTTGTTGGAGAAGATGCGTGACAGCCTCGAATTGGTCGAGGTGTCGAGCAGTTCCGGTTCGCCGATGGCCAGCAATAGACGCTCGGCCGCGGAAACGTAGGCGCTACGGTCTTTCTTGCACAGCTCCAGGTACTCTTGCAGCGAGAGTTCTTCCTGGCGTGTGGACTCGAAGCGTTGTTGGAAGTGGCTAAAGATACTCATGACGTCACCTCGCTCGATACGTGGAGCCGACGCCGGATCACTCAGTCGATGCTGGCAAACAACCGTTTTGGCAGCTGTTTGTTTACCCCCCAGAACACTTTCACGATCGACAATCGCGAAAGTCACTCCCGATGACCCGTGCGCCGGTGTACCGGCTCTCCCCTGTTTTGGATGGCCTGGGCTTAAGGATAGTTGGGAATTCAGGAGGTAAAGGCGAGATACGTAATTAGTTGTGGCAAGACCGTTTGTCTGCCCGCGCAGGCCCACGGCAGCCGGGGCCTGCGCGTGACAAAAAAATTACTCGGCGGTGCCTTGCGCGGTTTCCGCAGGAAAAGTCGTACGCCACAACTCGAAGCCGCCGTCCATGCTGTAGACGTCGGAAAAGCCTTGGCTGATCAGGTACGCCGCAGCGCCCTGGCTGGAATTGCCGTGATAGCAGACGACCACGGTCGGTGCATCGAGGTCAGCGCCTTGAATGAAGGCGTGCAGGGAATGATTGTCCAGATGCTTCGAGCCGCTGATGTGCAGGGCAGCGAAAGTCGCCGGGTCGCGAACGTCGACCACGACAGCACCTTGCTCACGCAGGGCCTGGGCCTGCTCCGGGGGGATTCGTTTGAATTCGCTCATGGCGGGTTCCTGTTGCTCGGCTGAATGCGCAGTCTAACGCGGTGCGTTGACTGGCGACGTTTCGGGGATAAGTGGTGCGACCGTGGGGGCGAGGCCGCCATGTTCATCGCATTTGCACGACAGGCGTTCGCCGCTGTCGACATTCATCAGGGTCAGGCTGCCGCCCCAGACACAACCGGTATCCAGTGCCGAGATGCCTGGCTCATGGATATTGCCTTCAAGGGCCGCCCAGTGACCAAAGATGATGCGCAGGCCTTTGGTCTTGCGCTCTTTGTGCTGGAACCACGGTTTGTAGCCGGGCGGGGCGGTATCCAGACCTTCCTTGCTCTTGAGGTCGAGCTTGCCCTCGGCGGTGCAGAAACGCATGCGCGTGAAGTAGTTGGTGATCACGCGCAGGCGGGTCACGCCTTTGAGGTCGTTGTCCCATTTCGCCGGATCGTTGCCGTACATGCCGTCGAGGTAGGCGGGGAACAGGTTGTCGTCGCGCAGCGCTGTTTCGACTTCATCCGCGCACTTCAAGGCGCGCCGCAGTGACCATTGCGGTGGAATTCCGGCATGAACCATGGCGACATCACGCATTTCGTCGTAGTGCATCAGCTTCTGCTGACGCACCCACTCAAGCAGTTCGGCACAGTCCGGTGCGTCGAGAATCTCGCGCAAGGTGTCGGACTTCTTCAAACGCTCGATATTTTTGGCGGCCGCCAGCAGATGCAGATCGTGATTGCCCAACACGCAGACCAGCGACTCGCGCATGCCGTACAGAAAGCGCAGGGTCTCCAGCGACTGCGGGCCTCGGTTGACCAGATCGCCGACCAGCCATAGCCGATCGAGCGTCGGGTCGAACGCGACTTGCTTGAGCAGACACTTCAGCGGTTCGAGGCAGCCTTGCAGGTCGCCGACGGCATAGGTTGCCATCAGTGCAAGGCCCCGGGCACCGCCAGGCGGAAAGGTTTGATGATCGCATCGAAATGTTTGCCGTCGTCGGCGACCATTTCATAAGTGCCCTGCATGGTGCCGACCTTGGTGGTCATTACCGTGCCGCTGCTGTAGGTGTGGCTTTGCCCGGCATTGATCAGCGGTTGCTGACCCACCACGCCGGCGCCGCGTACTTCTTCGACGTGGCCGTCACCGTCGGTGATCACCCAGTGCCGCGACAGCAGCTTGGCCGGGATCGCGCCATTGTTCTGCACGGTGATGGTGTAGGCGAAGGCGAAACGGTCGTGCTCGGGTTGCGATTGGTCTGCCAGATAGCGGGTAACGACGCTGACATCGACCTGGTAACGGGAATCGGACATGCAAGGGGCCTTAACGAAGCGGAACGCGGGGCGTAGCTGATGGGGAATCAGTCTAGGCAAGTATCGGGCAGTAAACCAGAGTGGCGTCCTGCCCGATAGCGTTCATCGTATGTCAGTCGGCGGCGGGGGAGGCCGGGACTTGTACTGCGAGCTGATCGGCCAGGCGCACGAATGCGGCCAGATCCAGTTGCTCCGGACGCAGGCTGCCATCAACGCCAGCGGCTTCGATCTCGGCATTGCTGAGCAATTGTTTGAGGGTGTTGCGCAGGGTTTTGCGACGCTGGTTGAAGGCTTCGCGCACAACGCGCTCCAGCAACTTGTGATCCTTGGCCGGGTGCGGCAGCACGGCGTGCGGCACCAGACGAACGATCGCCGAATCAACTTTTGGCGGCGGGTTGAACGCGCCCGGGCCAACGTTGAACAGATGTTCGACGCGGCAGTGGTACTGAACCATGATCGACAGACGACCCCAGTCACCACCGCCAGGGCCTGCGGCCAGACGCTCGACCACTTCTTTCTGCAGCATGAAGTGCATGTCGCGAATGATGCCGGCGTTGTTCAACAGGTGAAAAATCAGCGGCGTCGAAATGTTGTACGGCAGGTTACCGACCACACGCAGGCTGTTCGGCGCGGCGTTGAGCGTGTTGAAGTCGAACTTCAGCGCGTCGCCCTGGTGCAGGTTGAAATTGCTCTTGTCGGCGAACTGCTGATTGAGGATCGGGATCAGATCCTTGTCCAGTTCCACCACGTCGAGCTGCCCGCCGGAATTCAGCAGGCCGGCGGTCAGTGCGCCTTGGCCCGGACCGATTTCCAGCAAGCGATCGTCAGGCTTGGCGCTGATGGAGCGCAGGATGCGGTCGATAACGCCGGCATCGTGCAGGAAGTTCTGGCCAAAGCGTTTGCGCGCCTTGTGTTGGTATTGCTCGGTCATAAACGGGTCTCGGCCATCTGGTAGGCGGTTTCCAGGGCGACTTGCAGGCTGCCGGTGTCGATCTTGCCGCTGCCGGCCAGATCCAGGGCAGTGCCGTGGTCGACCGATGTGCGGATGATCGGCAGGCCCAGGGTCACGTTGACGGCAGCGCCGAAGCCTTTGTACTTAAGCACAGGCAGGCCCTGGTCGTGGTACATCGCCAGCACTGCGTCGCAGTGCTCCAGATATTTGGGGGTAAACAGAGTGTCGGCAGGCAGCGGGCCACGAAGATCCATGCCCTCGCCGCGCAGGCGCTCTAATGTCGGTTCAATAATGTCGATTTCTTCATGGCCCAGGTGTCCGCCTTCGCCAGCGTGCGGGTTGAGTCCGCACACCAGAATGCGTGGCTGGGCGATGCCGAATTTGTTTTGCAGATCGCTGTGCAGAATTCGCGTGACCCGTTCCAGCCGTTCCGGCGTGATCGCATCGGCAATCTCGCGCAGGGGCAGGTGAGTGGTGACCAGTGCCACGCGCAAACCGCGTGTCGCCAGCATCATCACAACCTGTGCGGTATGGGTCAGGTCAGCCAGAAATTCCGTATGCCCGGAGAACGCGATGCCCGATTCGTTGATCACGCCTTTGTGTACCGGTGCGGTGATCATCCCGGCGAAATCGCCGTTCAGGCAGCCGTTGCCGGCACGGGTCAGGGTTTCAAGGACGAAAGCAGCGTTGGCCTTGTCCAGTTGCCCGGTCACCACCGGGGCGCTGAGCGGGGTATCCCAGACGTACAGGCTGTTGGCGGGCGCCGGGGCGTCCGGCCAGTGATTCGGGCCGACATCCAGCAAGTTGACGGCCAGCCCCAGCTGCGCGGCCCGCTCATTGAGCAGGTCGCGGCTGGTGATGGCAATCAGGGGATGTGGCTGGGCTTGCGAGGCGAGCAGCAGGCACAGGTCGGGACCGATGCCGGCTGGTTCGCCGGGTGTCAGCGCGAAACGCTTGGGTTTCACTGCGCTGCCTGGTCTGCACCAGGGAGTTTGATCTCTACGTACGCTTCGTCACGGATCTGACGCAGCCAGGTTTGCAGCTCTTCGTCGTATTTGCGGTTACGCAGTACGGTCATGGCTTGCTGCTCGCGGGCCTGTTCGGTGCTGTCAGTGGCGCGACGGCCAAGGACTTCCAGAACGTGCCAGCCGTATTGGGTCTGGAATGGCTTGGACAGCTGACCCTGTGGGGTCTTGGCCATCACTTCGCGGAATTCCGGCACCAGTGCGCCCGGATCGATCCAGTTCAGGTCGCCGCCGTTGAGCGCCGAACCCGGGTCTTCGGAGTAGCTTTTCGCCAGTTCAGCGAAGTCTTCACCGGCCACGATGCGGTCATACAGCGACTGCACCAGGGCTTTGGTTTTGGCTTCGTCGCGAATCGGGCTTGGCTTCACCAGAATATGGCGGACATGCACTTCGTCTCGCATCTGGGTCTCGCCACCACGCTTGGCCAGCAGCTTGAGGATGATGAAACCACCCGGTGTGCGCGCTGGTTGAGTGATGTCGCCTACGGCCATGCTGCTCAGCTCGCGGTCGAACGGAGGTGGCAATTGAGCAGCTTTACGCCAGCCCATGTCGCCGCCTTCCAGTGCGTTGTCGCTGGCGGATTTGGCCACGGCCAATTGACCGAAGTCGGCGCCTTGCTTGAGTTGCTGGTAGATATCCATGGCCTGACGGGCAGCGTTCTGAATCGCTTCAGAGTTGGCGCTTTCCGGGGTCGGGATCAGGATATTGGCCAGGTGCAGTTCTTCCGACAGCTGCATTTTGCCCAGATCGGAAGCGAGGAAGTTTTTCACTTCCTGCTCGGAGACCTGGATGCGTTCTGCCACACGACGCTGACGCACACGGCTGATGACCATTTCACGGCGGATCTGATCACGAGCGTCGTCGTAAGACAGACCGTCGTGAGCCAGAGCGGCGCGGAATTGATCCACAGTCATGTTGTTGCGTTGTGCAATGGTGCCGACAGCCTGGTTCAGCTCTTCATCGGTGATGCGGATACCGGAACGTTCGCCGATCTGCAGTTGCAGATTTTCGACGATCAGGCGCTCAAGCACCTGTTGATCCAGTACGCCCGGAGGCGGCTGGCCGCCTCCACGCTTGGCGATGGTCTGCTGAACTTCGTGGACACGCTGATCCAGTTGGCTCTGCATGACCACGTCGTTGTCGACGATCGCGACCACTTTATCGATGGACTGAACGGCGGCGTTACCCGCCGTACTCAGGAACAGCGCGCCCAGCATCAGCGGGCGCAGACAATCAGAAAGCTTGGTCTTCACGTTGACGATAACCTTGGATGCCTTTGTCGAGGAAACTCTCAGCCTTGGCGCCAGTCAGGCCGCCCAGTCCCTTCAGAACAATTTGGAGGAAGACGCCGTGGTCGCCTTTTTCGTTTTGCGGAGCTTCCTGACTGAATTCGTCATAAGAAACCCAGTAACGGTTGATCAGGCGCAGTTTCCAGCAGCAGTTGTCGTATTCGAAACCACCGAAGGCTTCCAGCGTACGGTTGCGGTTGTAGTCGTACTGCCAGCGGCTGATCGCGCTCCACTGCGGAACGATCGGCCAGATGACCGAGAAATCATGCTGCTGGATTTTGTAGTAGTCCTTGATGTAGCCAGGCTGACCCGGGGTGCCGTAGTCGCCGCCGCCCACGGTCCACTTACCGGTGTTCTGGTCGTAGCGAACCTGGTCGTTGCGATAGCGATAGCCGACGTTGACGATCTTGTTCGGATTGTCTTCTGGCTGGTAATGGAACATCGCGCTGCCGGAACGTGGGCTGCGGCTGTCCGGATCCCAGTTGTAATCGGCAGTGGTGCGCCAATCGCGGTTCCAGCGATATTCGTATTCCAGTGCGTATGGCGATACGTTGGAGTGCGCGTCGTTACGGGTTTTAGCGTCAATGCCTGGAAGTTGTACTTCACGATCCTTGAAGTACAGGGCTTGGCCGACACTGATGCGTTGACGCTCGAAGCCGTCGTCCTCGATCCAGCGGCTGGTCACACCTAGCGACAGTTTGTTCTCATCGCCGACACGGTCGGAGCCGGAGAAGCGGTTATCCCGGAATAACGACGCATAGTTGAAGGTATATTCGCCAGTGTCGAAGACCGGAATGTCTGCTTGGTCTTTCTCTGGAACGTAGAGGTAGTAGAGGCGCGGTTCCAGGGTTTGATTGTAGTTTTTGCCGAAATAAGAAGTCTTACGGTCAAAGTACAAGCCGCTGTCGATACTGGCGATTGGCACGCCACGGTTCTGATTGCTGTCAAACGTACCGTTGAGTTTCTGCTGATCGGCCGACATAGCAGCAATCTGAGATTTACCGGTGTTGTCCAGATCCAGTTGATACTGGGTGTACTGGTACTTGAGCGACGGCTTCAGGAAACCATACGTCCAGTTCATCGGAAGGCTGACACCCGGTTTCAGATTCAAACGATCGCCGTTGGCGCGGGCCAGACCAAAAACGTTGTTATCAAGGCGAGGCTGTGGGTCGCTGCCATCTTTATCGGTGTAAGTACCGGTCAGCAGATCGCGATCAAAGCGAACCAACTCGGTCTCGTAATCGAATTGAAGGCCTTGCGGATGAACCGGCAGTTGACCATTTAAGGTGAGCTGCGGGAGGCGGTCGTAAGGAGTGACGTCCGCAACGGTGGCCAACTGATAAGCCTGGGCGTTCAAACGTGCCGTGTAACTGTCGCCACGATAAGTGATCGAACCCTGCTGGTTGACGTAATCGGAGCTCTTCACGCCGATCTGATCGGTTTCCAGATCCTGGAAGTAGTAAGGATCGCTGATCTTGGTGTAGTCGACTTGCGTCAGGACGCGCGAATCTAGGCCACCTTTGTGTTGCCAGTTGTACATGTAACGGGTCGACTTGGAGTCGGTCTGCTTGTCGCGATCGTCATCCTCGTCGTTGAGGAACGCCGCGCCGAACTGACCTTCGCTCGACTTGGTCAGATAGCGGAATTCGCCTTCGACCAGCATGCCGCGCTTGCTCATGTAACGCGGATACAACGTGGCGTCGTAGTTTGGCGCCAGGTTGAAGTAGTACGGCGTGACCAGCATGAAGCCGGTATCGGTGCCTGTGCCGATGGTCGGCGGCAGGAAACCGGACTGACGACGGTCGTCGATCGGGAAGTAGATGTACGGGGTGTACAGGATCGGAATGTCCTTGACCCGCAGTGTCACGTTGGTCGCGGTACCGAAACCGGTGGCCGGGTTCAAGGTGATGTTGTTGCCCTTGAGCTGCCAGGCGTTGCTGTTCGGTTCGCACGTGGTGTACGTGCCGTCCTTCAAGCGGATGATCGCGTTCTCGGCACGCTTGGCGTACAGCGCGCTGCCGCGGATACGCGATTTGTGCATCACGTATTCGGCGTTGTCGACCTTGGCTTCACCGGTGTCGAGTTGCACATCGGCGTGGTCGCCGACGATCAGCGCGCCGTTGTCGCGAATACGCACACCGCCGTTGAGTTCGGCGCGGCTCTCGGCCTGGTACAGGCTCGCCTCGTCGGATTCAACCTGCATGCTGCCCTGACGCAAGACGACATCACCGGCCAACGTACCGACTTGATCATCGGTGTTATAGCGCGAGGCTTTTGCGCCGATAAAGGTAGGCGCGTCGCTTTTGTTCGTCTTGTCATTCATGCCAGGACGAGGCGGCTCGATGTAAGCACCGGAGCAGTACGGACCGGTTTCGGCCAATTGGGCAGCGGTCAGCTTCTCGCGCGGAACCCAGTCGAGGTGACTGTAGTCTTCGCTACGGGCTTTCAGGCCGCGGCCTTTGGCTTCGGTGACGAGTGCTGTTTTAGGGACAGTGTCGGCGGTCGAACCGTTTTCGGTCGCAGCGTCGCCGGCAGAGCTGACGGCACTGCCGTCATGCACTGGGCGCGGTGGCAATGCAGCCGCCGTCGCCTTGGGCGCACAGGCCCAACCACCCGTTGCCGAGACGGAGCAGTCATACTGCTCGGCGGCAACAACGAATTGACTGGCCAGAGGTTGCATAGCCAGCAGACTGCCGGTTACCAACAACGGAAATTTTTTACGAAACGCGGGGGATTTCAATGCCATCTTATTAGTCCGGGCTTCCTGCGTGCCATCTGCCCGCGGTGTGGGCCGCACGCCTCTCGATGGTCTGAAAAAGATGCTGGATAATAAAGCATGACCCGCTTGACGGCTAGCGCCGTCGGAGACCCTTGCAATGCCTGACCAAGATGTACGCTTGCAACACCTGAAAGTTTGGCTCGATGAACAGCTGGCAATCCTCTTTGCAGATCAGGGTTGGGGCGCTGTGCCCCCGGCCACGTTGACTGCGGCCAGCAGCGACGCGAGTTTCCGCCGTTACTTCCGTTGGGAAGGCGAGGGCAAAAGCTTTGTCGTCATGGACGCTCCGCCACCCCAGGAAAACTGCAAACCGTTCGTGGATATCGCTTTTTTGCTGGCGAAATCCGGAATAAATGTGCCGAAAATTTACGCAGAAGACCTCGAGCGCGGTTTTATTTTGCTTAATGACCTGGGTAACAAGACCTATCTCGACGTGATCGATGGCGAAAATGCCGACGCATTATTCAGCGATGCCCTGCAAGCACTGCTGGCATTTCAGCAACTGCCGATGGTCGCGCCGCTGCCGAGTTATGACGTCGCCTTGCTGCGCCGTGAGCTGGAACTGTTCCCTGAGTGGTACGTGAAACGTGAACTCGGCGTCGAATTCGATTCGGCCCAGCAGCAACAGTGGCAGCAGATCAGCGATCTGTTGATCGACAGCGCCCTGGCCCAACCGAAAGTGCTGGTGCACCGCGACTACATGCCGCGCAACCTGATGCTCAGCGAGCCGAATCCCGGCGTGCTGGATTTCCAGGACGCGGTCTACGGCCCGGTCACCTACGACGTCACCTGCCTGTTCAAGGATGCGTTCCTCAGCTGGCCTGAAGAACGTGTGCGCGGTTGGCTGGAAAATTACTGGCAGCAAGCCTCGGCATTGAATATCCCGGTGCAGTCGAACTTCGAAGACTTCCTGCGCGCGAGCGACCTGATGGGCGTGCAGCGTCACCTGAAAGTCATCGGCATCTTCGCGCGCATCTGCCACCGCGATGGCAAGCCGCGTTACTTGGCCGACGTACCGCGTTTCTTCTCCTATATAGAAGCAGTGATCGCCCGTCGCCCGGAACTGGCCGAGTTGCAAGCGCTGTTCACCAGCCTGCGGGGTGGAGCGACAGCATGAAGGCAATGATTCTGGCGGCAGGCAAAGGCGAGCGCATGCGCCCGCTGACCCTGACCACTCCTAAACCGCTGGTGCGCGCCGGCGGCGTGCCCTTGATCGAATATCACCTGCGCGCCCTCGCGGCCGCCGGTTTCAACGAGATCGTGATCAACCACGCCTGGCTCGGTCAGCAGATCGAGGATTACCTCGGTGACGGTTCGCAATTCGGTCTGAGCATCCAGTACTCGCCGGAAGGTGAGCCGCTGGAAACCGGCGGCGGGATTTTCCGTGCGCTGCCGTTGCTCGGTGACGATGCGTTTCTGGTGATCAATGGTGATATCTGGACGGATTACGACTTCAGCGTGCTGCACCAGCCGATTAACGGTCTGGCGCATCTGGTGCTGGCGGACAACCCGGCGCATCACCCAGCCGGCGACTTTTCTCTGGTCGATGGGCAGGTGATCGATGGCCAGGCCGATGCTGCGACTTTGACCTACAGCGGTATCGCGGTACTGCATCCGCAACTGTTCGACGGCTGCACGGACGGCGCCTTCAAACTCGCGCCGCTGCTGCGTAAAGCCATGGCCGAAGGCGAAGTCACTGGCGAACGCCTCAAAGGTCACTGGGTGGATGTCGGCACCCACGAGCGTCTCGCGGAAGCGGAAACATTGATAGAAGCGAGTCGCTGACATGTTGTGGCCAGGGACTCTGATTGGAGCCGGAGCGGGTTTTGCGATCGCCAGCATTCCGGGGGCCATGCTTGGGGCGTTGTTGGGGCAGGCGCTGGATCGGCGTCTGCACTTGCAGAGCTGGGGGCATTTGCGCGAAAAGCTCGGCGGTCGACCGATGTTGCGCAACGACGAATTGTTGTTTGTGCTGCTCGGGCGTCTGGCCAAAAGTGATGGGCGCGTCACTGACGGGCATATCCAGCAGGCGCGCAACGAAATGCGTGCGCTGGAAATGAGTGATCCGGCAATGCGTCGGGCGATTGCCGCGTTCAATCGCGGTAAGTCGGGTAACGACAGTCTGCGCGGGTATCTGCGTCGGCTCAGCGGCCAGCCGCATGCTGCCGAGGGTGTGTTGCGCGCCTGTTGGCGGATGGTCTGGGCCGATGGTCGCGCCGGTGTCAGCGAACGTGAATTGTTGGCGCAGTGGGGTAAGTGGCTGGGCTGGACAGTGCAGCAGGTGCAGGCGCTGGCCAGTGATTACGAGCCCGGCAAGCGGCCGATTGTCAGTGCGGCTGTGAGTTATCAGGAGGCGATGCGTTTGCTCGGGGTGTCGGCCAATAGCGAACCGGCGCAGATCAAACGGGCGTACCGGCGGCTGTTGAGTCGGCATCACCCGGACAAGATTGCCGGCACAGGCGCGACGACGGCGCAGGTGCGTGAGGCGACCGAGCGTACGCGTGAGTTGCACAATGCCTACACATTGATTCGTGAGCGGCGGGATTTTCGTTAGCCGTTAGAGGTGTATGGCCAGTGATGGCCCCTTCGCGAGCAGGCTCGCTCCCACATTGGATCAGGGTACCCAATCCATTGTGGGAGCGAGCCTGCTCGCGAATGAGACA
>NZ_JASCPK010000041.1:0-41570 GCF_029959385.1 Pseudomonas sp. PS01303 | reverse complement strand
GGATTTATCCCCGTTGGGTCGCGCAGCGGCCCCAAAGATCTTGGGACTGCTGCGCAGTCCAACGGGGATAAATCCCCTCGCCACAAAATCACATCACAACAAAAAATGCTTAATCAGCGCACGCTGCTGGTGAAGCTGCTCGCGCCGACCAGTTCCAGGACGATGTCGTCGCCCACATTCAGCGGGCCGACGCCCACTGGCGTGCCAGTCAGGATCACGTCACCCGCCTGCAGCGAGAAGCAGCCGGCCATGTGCTGGATCATCGGCACGATCGGGTTGAGCATCGCACTGCTGTTGCCGTCCTGGCGGACTTCGCCGTTGATGGTCAGGCGAATGCCGATGTCGGTCAGGTCAGCGAAGGTGCTGCCGACCACGAACGGAGCGATTACTGCCGCGCCGTCGAACGACTTGGCGATTTCCCACGGCAGACCCTTGGCTTTCAACTCGGCCTGTTTGTCGCGCAGGGTCAGATCCAGCGCCGGGGCGAAACCGGAGATCGCATCCAGCACTTCTTCACGGCTCGGCTTGGTCGACAACGGCTTGCCGATCAACACGGCGATTTCCGCTTCGTAGTGCACCGAACCGCGCTCGGTCGGAATGGCGAAACCGCCTTCCAGCTCAACCACGCAACTGCCCGGCTTGATGAACAGCAACGGCTCGGTAGGCACCGGGTTGTCCAGTTCCTTGGCGTGTTCGGCGTAATTACGGCCAATGCACACGACTTTCCCGATCGGGAAGTGGATGCGCGTGCCGTCGACGTACTGGTGCTGATAGCTCATTTACCGACTCCTGCCTTCATTGATTCATCAAAGATTACAGATCAAACCGCGAAGATCTTGCCCGGGTTCATGATGCCGTTCGGGTCGAACACCGCTTTTACCGCTTTCATGTACTCGATCTCAACCGGCGAGCGGCTGTAGGTCAAATAATCACGTTTGGTCATGCCCACGCCGTGCTCGGCGGAGATCGAACCGTTGTACTTCTCGACGGTTTCGAACACCCACTTGTTGACAGTCGCGCACTTGGCGAAGAACTCGTCCTTGCTCAAGTTATCCGGCTTGAGGATGTTCAAATGCAGGTTGCCGTCGCCGATATGGCCGAACCAGACGATTTCGAAATCCGGATAGTGTTCGCCGACGATCGCGTCGATTTCCTTTAAAAATGCCGGCACTTTCGACACGGTGACCGAGATGTCGTTTTTGTACGGCGTCCAGTGCGAGATGGTTTCGGAGATGTACTCGCGCAGCTTCCACAGATTCTGCAGCTGGGTTTCGCTCTGGCTCATCACGCCGTCCAGCACCCAGCCCTGCTCGACGCAATGCTCAAAGGTTTCCAGTGCGCTGTTGGCCACTTCTTCTGTGGTCGCTTCGAATTCCAGCAACGCGTAGAACGGGCAATCGGTTTCAAACGGCGCCGGTACGTCGCCACGACCCATGACCTTCGCCAGCGCTTTGTCGGAGAAGAATTCGAACGCGGTCAGGTCGAGTTTGCCCTGGAAGGCGTGCAGCACCGGCATGATCGAGTCGAAATCGGCGGTGCCGAGCACCATCGCGGTGAGGTTTTTCGGCGCACGATCGAGGCGCATGGTCGCTTCGACGACGAAACCCAGCGTGCCTTCAGCGCCGATGAACAGCTGGCGCAGGTCGTAACCAGTGGCGTTCTTGATCAGGTCTTTGTTCAGTTCCAGCACGTCGCCCTTGCCGGTGACGACTTTCATGCCAGCCACCCAGTTGCGGGTCATGCCGTAGCGAATCACTTTGATCCCGCCGGCATTGGTGCCGATGTTGCCGCCAATCTGGCTGGAACCTGCCGAGGCGAAGTCGACCGGGTAATACAGGCCTTTTTCTTCGGCGACGTTCTGCAAATGCTCGGTGACCACGCCCGGCTGACAAACGGCGGTGCGGTCAGTGAGGTTCACGTTGAGAATCTGATTCATGTAATCGAACGAGACGACCACTTCGCCATTCGCCGCCACCGCAGCGGCGGAAAGCCCGGTGCGCCCGCCCGACGGCACCAGCGCCACCTTGTGCGTATTGGCCCAGCGGACAACCGCCTGCACCTGCTCAATGGTCTTGGGAAACACGATAGCGCTCGGCGCCGGGGCGAAGTGCTTGGTCCAATCCTTGCCGTACGCATTCAGGGAGTCGGCGTCGGTGAGGACTTTGCCAGGCTCAACCAGGGTCTTCAGTTCATCAATCAGGGCAGGATTGGTCATCGACAGAACTCTCGAACAATTCATGGTCATCCTGAGAACGCTTCACGTCGCAGGAATGAGTGTTTAGCGGGGAGGCTATGCTAGCATATCGACCCCGCAGGACAGTGCCCAAGGCCAGATCCGCGGAGACGACATTCTTGTCGTCCGGGTCAGCGTCTGTTGACCATTTCCTGCCATTTTTCTCCGGGATACAGGTTTACGCAGATGAGCAAGACTTCTCTCGATAAGAGCAAGATCAAGTTCCTTCTTCTCGAAGGCGTCCACCAATCGGCTGTCGACGTCCTCAAGGCGGCGGGCTACACCAGCATTGAGTACCTCACCGGTTCTCTGCCGGAAGCCCAGCTCAAGGAAAAGATTGCTGACGCTCACTTCATCGGCATTCGTTCGCGCACGCAACTGACCGAAGAGATCTTCGATCACGCGAAGAAGCTGGTAGCGGTCGGCTGTTTCTGCATCGGCACCAACCAGGTTGACCTGAGTGCTGCCCGCGAGCGCGGTATTGCCGTGTTCAACGCGCCGTACTCCAACACCCGCTCCGTTGCCGAGCTGGTGCTGGCCGAAGCGATCCTGCTGCTGCGCGGCATCCCGGAGAAAAACGCTTCCTGCCACCGTGGCGGCTGGATCAAATCCGCAGCCAACTCCTTCGAGATCCGTGGCAAGAAACTCGGCATCGTCGGCTACGGCTCGATCGGTACTCAGCTGTCGGTTCTGGCTGAAGGCCTGGGCATGCAGGTGTATTTCTACGACACCGTGACCAAGCTGCCGCTGGGCAACGCCACTCAGGTCGGTAACCTGACCGAGCTGCTGGGCATGTCCGACATCGTCACCCTGCACGTTCCGGAAACCGCTGCGACCCAGTGGATGATCGGCGAGAAGGAAATCCGCGCCATCAAGAAGGGCGGCATCCTGATCAACGCGGCGCGCGGTACCGTGGTCGAGCTGGACGCCCTGGCGGACGCGATCAAGGACAAGCACCTGATCGGCGCGGCCATCGACGTGTTCCCGGTGGAGCCACGCTCCAACGACGAAGAGTTCGAAAGCCCGCTGCGTGGCCTCGACAACGTGATCCTGACCCCGCACATCGGTGGTTCGACCGCCGAAGCGCAAGCCAACATCGGTCTGGAAGTGGCGGAGAAACTGGTCAAGTACAGCGACAACGGTACTTCGGTTTCGTCGGTAAACTTCCCGGAAGTGGCCCTGCCGGCTCACCCTGGCAAGCACCGCCTGCTGCACATCCACGAGAACATTCCGGGTGTGATGAGCGAGATCAACAAGGTCTTCGCCGAAAACGGCATCAACATCTCCGGTCAGTTCCTGCAGACCAACGAGAAGGTTGGCTACGTGGTGATCGACGTCGACGCCGAGTATTCGGATCTGGCGCAAGAGAAGCTGCAGCACATCAACGGCACTATCCGTAGCCGCGTTCTTTTCTAAGAACAGCTACAAACCGCGAGCGACAAGCGACAAGTGATGTTCGCTTAGCTTTTGCTTGAAGCTCGTGGCTCGCAACTCGCCGCTGATAAAAAAAGGGAGCCCCGAAAGGGCTCCCTTTTTTTATTCGACGTTGATGGTGATTTTCTTCGAGACGATTGGCGGGTCGAACGCCATGTGATTCTTGTCACCCAACTCCAGTTGCAAGGTGTGCTTGCCCGGGGCCAGTTTGATTTCAGCAAAGGTCTGCGCCTTGCCGAAGTGCATGTGGTTGGCGTCAGTCGGCACCACAGCGCCGGCCGGAACGATTTCCTTGGCGTCGATCAGCAGATGGTGGTGACCGGTGTTGGCGGTGACGTCACCGGCCGGTGCCAGTGCGACGTCCTTGGTACCGAACTTGACCTTGAACTGCTGGGAAACCGTGGCCCCGTCCTCGGGAGAAACGATGAACACTTCGGCACCTTTTGGCGCAGGGGTGGCAGCACTGGCCAGCACCGAAACACCCATCAGCACACCGGCCAATGCTGCACGTGACATAAAGCTTTTCATTTTCTTCTCCAGTTTTTCCGTAAAATCCGCACGGTCATGACAACTTCATGACCATTCGTTGTCGAAGGCACTCGACAACCATAGCAAAGCGAGCCTGAATCAGAGCATCGCGATAATGATTTCAAAGGAGTGACCATGCGTTTTCTGCCTGGCCTGATCTGCCTGCTACCCCTTCTGAGCCCATTGGCTCACGCCGAACTTATAGATGACGTCAATGATCGCGGTGAGCTGCGCATAGCCCTTGAGGCTAATACACCGCCCTTCAATTACAAGGACGATGGCGACAAACTCACGGGGTTCGAGGTCGAGCTGGGGCAAATGCTCGCCAACGAGCTGGATGTGCGCGCCGACTTCATCGTCACCGACGAAGCCGACCTGTACCAGGGCGTTGAAAGCGGCAAATACGACGTTGCGCTCAACCACATAGCACTGACCGCCGAACTCAAGGATCGTTTCGACGTCGAGTCTTATGGCAAGGTCGAGGCGCAGATGCTGGCGAAGAAGGATGAGCCGGCGCAGCCGCAACCGATGGTGCTGGTGCAGGCGTTGACGGATGCCAAACCGAAGGCGAGCGCGCCGGTGGAATTGGCGATTCCGTTTCAGAAGGGTAACCCGGCGTTTCACGCCAGCCTTGAAAGCGCGATGCAGCGGATCAGGGCGGATGGGCGCTTGGCGGCGCTGACCGAGAAGTGGTTGAAGCCTTAAAAGCCCCTCACCCTAGCCCTCTCCCAGAGGGAGAGGGGACTGAATGGGGGATGCTGAAGGGATACGCCGACCTGAAATGGATGTACCGAATCCGAAATCGACTGGTCATGGCTGTGTCGAATCCATAGTCGATAAGGTCTTTCAGGTCGATGTAAGACGCCGAACAACTCGGTCGGCCCCCTCTCCCTCCGGGAGAGGGCTGGGGTGAGGGCAACGATTTCGGATCAGTTCAAAGCAGCCAAAGCCACCGCCGTCTCAGCCAATTCAAGTTCGCTGAAAACCTGCACACCATGGCGCTTGAGCAGTGCAGCCGTCACGCCTTCGCCAGTGACTTTCACGCCACTGAACGTCCCGTCATAGGTCCGCAGGTTCCCACAGGATGGACTGTTGGCTTTCAGCACTGCCACGCGAATGCCATGCTTCTGCACGAGAGCCAGCGCCTGCCGCGCACCATCCAGAAACTGCGCACTGACGTCCTCGCCCTCGGTGGTGATCACCGCAGCAGTTCCATCCAGCACCTCAGCGCCCTGCCCTCCGGGAATCTCCGCTGCCGCCCGTGGCGTCGGCAAACCGCCCGCGACTTCCGGACACAACGGCACCACGCGCCCTTCGGCAATCCACTGCTCGAGCAAATCAAACGGCCCGCTCGCGCCGCCGTCGTAACGCACGCGATGACCCAACAGGCAGCGGCTGACCAGAATCTTTTCCATCAGAACGGCTCGTTCCCACGACGGCGGAACCAACCGGTCAGCGACAAACGCTCGCGGTTCGCCGGCAGCACTTCGTGCGGCACTTCGCCGGAGAGAAATACCACCAGACAACCGCCGGTAGGCTGCACGTCGTGCACGCGATCCTCGTTCAGGTACATGCGCAACTGCCCACCGTCCTCCGGCAGCCAGGCGTCATTGAGGTAAACCACCACCGAAACCATGCGCTTGTCATCGTCGCGAAAACGGTCGACGTGCCGGCGATAAAACGCACCGGGCGGATACAGGGCGAAATGGCATTCAAAATCTTCAAGGCCAAGGAACAAGCCACGATTGAGCGCCTCGCGCAGGCTCTCCATCAGATTCAGATAACGGTCACTGGACTCGGCCTGACCCGGGTCGATCCACTGGATATGATCGCCACGAATCCCCTCGCGAATCTCTGAAAACGGCCCACGCCCCACCGCTGCCGGCGCCAGTTCACCTTCGGCCTCGCGTTTACGGCACTCGGCCGCCAACTCGCGGGTCAAACCGGCGGGCAGGAAAATGTTCTGCTGCGACCAGCCGTGATCGGCCAGGTCGTCGACAATGCGTAACAGCAGCGGGTGTTCAGAGGATATTTGCATGGCGCGCATAGTATGCCGCCGGCGAAAAATCCGACAGAGCCACGCAGCGGCTTGATACGAATTCTCGACAAGTACCGGCACCGCACGGAGAATAGTCCGCTGCTGACAGGAGTCCCTATGCGCCGTTTGCTTTTTTCACTGTTGATGTTCTGTGTTTTGCCCGTCTGGGCGGACGGCCACGATCAGCTGTACAAGGTCGCCGGCTGGCCAGAACAACGCGCGCATTTCAACGACGCCCTGACGGCCGCTCAGCAGCGCTATCAAAACAGCCTGCCGCCCGCGGTGTTTCAAGCGCTGCTGAACAACAGCAATCAGCGCTTTGCCCCGCAGGCCGTGGATCAACGCGCCGAAGCGCAACTGCGGCAGAACCTCGCCGACCCGAAACCGGCGCTGACCTTCTTTCAATCGCCACTGGGCAAAAAAATCGTCGCCGCCGAATTGCTCGCGACCCGCCGCGATCAACTGGCGAAAAACGCCAAGGGTCTGCCGAAGATGCAGGTCAGCGACAGCCGTCTGCTGATCATCGGCCACCTCGCTCAAGCCTTGCCCGCGCGTGAAGCGGGCGCCGAAGTGAGCCTGGCGATTGCCGGCGTCGCGGCAGACAGTTTGAGTTCGATGATTCCGGGATTGCTTGGCGGTGGTCAGGCGCAGAGCATGTTGAACGGTCAGCGTCAGCGCCTGATGGATCAGATTGGCGCGGACATGAACAACACGCTGCTTTACGTTTATCGCGACTTGTCGGATGAAGAGCTGGAAGAGTTTGCGACGTTTGCCGAATCGGCTGAGGGCAAGGCTTATTATCAGGCGGCGCTGGCGGCGATTCGGGCGGGGTTGGCGGTTGGGCAGTGATCTTCTTCGCCAGATAGACCGCCATCGCGAGCAAGCTTTGCTCCTACGGGATTACGCTCCCCTTGTAGGAGCTGAGCTTGCTCGCGAAGAGGCCCTCCCAGACGCTAAAGATTCCGCCCCCTGATCCGCTTGCTCAGAAACTCGAAATACTCCTCTCGCATCTCCACCGTCTCATTTGCCAGATGATGCCGCGCCTCCGCCAGCAGCAGAATCTGCGGCCGATCAAACTTCCACTTCAACACCTGCAAATTGTGCTGCCAGTCCACTGTCATGTCCGCCTGCCCCTGAATGATCAGCGGCCGTCGCGGACTTTTTTTCGCGTGTTCAACGCGCACGATCCAGCGTGACAACGCCCCGACCCACGCCGTCGGCAAGCGCTTTGGCTGCAACGGATCCTTCAGCAGAAACGGCAGAAATTCCGGGTCATTCGAGTTCTCGCTGAAGCGCCGCGCGATGCCTCGAACAAAAGGCCTCAACACGTAATAACTCAGCTGCGACCAACCCCACGCCCGAGGTCGCACCAGCGGCGACAACAAAATCACCTGGCCTTGCGCCGGACTGCTCTCGCCATGGTTGAGCAAATGATCAACCACAATCGCGCCGCCGGTACTCTGCCCGCACAAATGCCACGGCTCAGGCAGGGCAATCGAACGCGCTTCGGCGAACAACGCTTGCAGGGTGTCCTGATATTCGGAGAAGTCGCGGATGCTCGCGCGCGGCCCGCTCGACAGGCCATGGCCCGGCAAGTCGCAGGCGATCACGGCAAAATCCTGATCCAGCGCCCACTCGATCACATGCCGATAGAGCCCGACGTGATCGTAAAAACCGTGCAGCAGAAACAGCGTCGCCTTGACCTTCTCCGGCCACCAGCAATGGCTGACCAGTTCGTAGCCATCGACTTCGAAACGGCCCATCCCACACCACAAATCGCGCTCGGGAAAGTCAGTCTGATAGAAGCGCTGATATGCCTTGGCCTCATCCGACAACGGCTGCCACTCAGCCAACGGCTTGAGGCTGGCGCGTATTTGATCGGGGTCGAAAGTGGCAGGCATGCAAAGATTCCAAAACGGTAAACAGACTTTATCGGCCTGCGATATTCATCTGTCGGGGCAAGCATGGCAAGCTAGCCCACCTCTTTGGGATCGAAAACCATGCGTTCGCCCTACCGCACCGCACTGTTTGCCAGCCTGCTCGCGCTTATTTGTGCCGGGGTGCTGTGGGCGGCGTACGACTGGTTTCAGGGTCGTTACCTGCGTGCATTCAGCGAACACACCGCGGTGTTTTCCGGTGATCCGCTGCGCCTGCCCGATGATCTCGCCGGGCCCGGGCCGATTCGTCTGGTGCATTTCTGGGATCCGGCCTGCCCGTGCAACGTCGGCAATCAACAGCACCTGACCGAGATGGTCGAGCAATTCAGCGCCAAGGGCGTCGAGTTCTTTGCCGTGCAGAGAGCCGGCAGCCACGGCCAGTTGCCCGCCACGCTCAGCAGCCTGAAAACCCTCACGATCTTGCCCGGCTCCGAGCAAGTGCCCGCCAGCCCGGCCGTGGCGATCTGGGATCGCAGCGGCAAACTGGCGTACTTCGGCCCGTACAGCGAAGGCCTGACCTGCAACTCCAGCAACAGCTTTATCGAACCAATCCTCAACGCGCTGACCGACGATCGCCCGGTGAATGCCACGCACACTTTGGCGGTCGGCTGTTATTGCCCATGGCCGGTGGAAGCGCAGTAAGGCATTCCGGACTTTTCGAGGACAGCACTGCACGGCACAGATGGACTGTGCTAATTGTTTGCAGCCCGACGGGCGGCAATCCCGCAAGCACAAGGAGTCACCATGAAGCGCGTGTTCACCGTACTGGCCCTGCTCATCGTTGTTCTGCTCGCCGGCGCCGGCTGGTATGTCTACAGCAAACAACCGACGCGACAGGGTCAGGTCGAACTGCGCAACCTGCAGGGTTCGGTGACCGTGCGCTACGACGAGCGCGGCGTGCCGCACATCCGCGCCGAAAATGAAACCGACCTCTACCGCGCCCTCGGTTATGTGCATGCGCAAGATCGTCTGTTCCAGATGGAAGCCATGCGCCGCCTCGCCCGTGGCGAACTGGCCGAGGTGCTCGGGCCAAAACTGCTCGACACCGACAAGCTGTTCCGCAGCCTGCGCATCCGTGAGCGCGCCGCCAGTTACGTCGCCAGCCTCGATAAACAGTCGCCGTCGTGGAAGGCCCTGCAAGCGTACCTCGATGGCATCAACCAGTATCAGGACACCCACGCCGCGCCGATCGAGTTCGACGTGCTGGGCATCCCGAAACGGCCGTTCACTGCTGAGGACAGCATCAGCGTCGCCGGTTACATGGCTTACAGCTTTGCCGCCGCGTTTCGTACCGAGCCGCTGTTGACCTACGTGCGCGATCAACTCGGCGCCGATTACCTCAACGTCTTCGATCTCGACTGGCAGCCCAAAGGCGTGCTCGCCAAGGGCCACAGCACATCGACGCCGGCCCTGGCGGCTGGCGACTGGAAAGACCTCAACGCCCTCGCCCGTCTCAGCGAACAAGCACTGATCGACAACGGCTTGCCGCAGTTCGAAGGCAGCAACGCCTGGGTGATCTCGGGCAGTCGCAGCCAGAGCGGCAAACCGCTGCTGGCCGGAGACCCGCACATTCGTTTCTCGGTGCCGTCGGTGTGGTACGAGGCGCAATTGTCGGCGCCGGGTTTTGAGCTGTACGGCCATCATCAGGCGCTGGTGCCGTTTGCGTTTCTGGGGCACAACCTCGATTTCGGCTGGAGCCTGACCATGTTCCAGAACGACGATCTGGATCTGATCGCCGAGAAGGTCAATCCGGACAATGCCAATCAGGTCTGGTATCGCGGCCAGTGGACGGACATGGTCGTCAGCGAACAGCAGATCAATGTGAAGGGCCAATCGCCGGTGACCCTCATCCTGCGCCAATCGCCCCACGGCCCGATCGTCAACGACGCACTCGGCACCGCAGCGGGCAAGACGCCGATCGCGATGTGGTGGGCGTTCCTCGAAACGCCGAACCCGATCCTCGAAGGTTTCTATCAGCTCAACCGTGCCGACACGTTGGCCAAGGCCCGCGCGGCGGCCGCAAAAGTGCAGGCGCCGGGGCTGAACCTGGTTTACGCCAACGCCAAGGGTGATATCGCCTGGTGGGCCTCGGCGTTGCTGCCCAAGCGCCCGGCCGGGGTAAGGCCGGAATTCATTCTCGACGGCAGCAGCAATCAGGCGGACAAGGACGGTTACTACCCGTTCAGCGCCAACCCGCAGGAAGAGAACCCGGCGCGCGGCTACATCGTCTCGGCCAACTTCCAGCCGCTGTCGCCGACCGGCATGGAGATTCCCGGTTACTACAATCTCGCCGATCGCGGGCAGCAGCTTAATCGTCAGCTCAGCGACAAGAATATCAAGTGGACGAACGAGGCCAACCAGAAGCTGCAACTCGGCACCGCGACCGGTTACGGCCCGCGCGTGTTGGCGCCTTTGCTGCCGGTGCTGCGTGAAGTGGTGAGCGATCCAGCGCAGATGAAACTGGTCGAGCAACTGGCGCAGTGGCCGGGTGACTATCCGCTGGATTCGGTGAGTGCGACGGTGTTTAGCCAGTTCCTCTACGACCTCGCCGATGCGGCGATGCGTGATGAATTGGGCAATGAGTTTTTCGACACGCTGTTGTCGACGCGGGTGATCGATTCGGCGCTGCCACGTCTGGCGGCGAACGCTGATTCGCCGTGGTGGGATAACCGCAACACGCCGGCCAAAGAGACTCGCGCCGATGTTGTGCGCACCGCGTGGGCGGCGAGCATGCAGCACTTGAAGCTGACCCTCGGCGACAACACTGCCGAGTGGAAATGGGGCGCGGCGCACACGCTGACGCATGGCCATCCATTGGGGCAGCAGAAGCCGCTGGATCGGATTTTCAACGTCGGGCCGTTTGCGGCGCCGGGCAGTCATGAGGTGCCAAACAATCTTTCGGCGAAGATCGGTCCGGCGCCGTGGCCAGTGACGTATGGGCCGTCGACGCGGCGCTTGGTGGATTTTGCGGATCCGGCGCATGGGCTGACGATTAACCCGGTTGGGCAGAGTGGTGTGCCGTTTGATAGCCACTATGACGATCAGGCTGAGGCGTATGTTGATGGGATTTATGTGCAGGCGCACTTTAGTGAGGAAGAGGTGACGGCGAATACGCATAGCACGTTGAAGCTGTTGCCGATGCGGGCGAAACCTTAAAAGCCCCTCACCCTAGCCCTCTCCCGGAGGGAGAGGGGACTGACCGAGGTGTCTTTCGCTATGCACCGACTTGAGAGATCGAGTCGATTATGGATTCGATACAGCAACATCACGTCGGCGTATCTCCCCAATATCCCCGAATCGGCCCGCTCTCCCTCTGGGAGAGGGCTGGGGTGAGGGTCAAACCATCAGCGCAAAATTCAGCCGAAACTGCTGCGGCGTCACGCCCAACCTGCGGTTAAACACCCCGCGCATATGCTGCGCATCGCGAAACCCGCACTGATACGCCACCGTCTTCAACGGCGCCGTCGTGCTCTCCAGCATCACCCGCGCCGCATCCACCCGCGCCCGCTCGACAAACTCCGCCGGCGTCACCTTCGCTTCCCGGGCAAACACCCGCGAGAAATTACGCGCGCTCATGTTCGCCGCGTTGGCCAGATCGGCAATGGTCAGATCGCCGGTCAGATTGGCCAGCACATACAACTGCACCATCGCCACCGCCGACGTCGGCTCCGCATGCGGCGTGAGGAACGGGCTGAACTGCGACTGCCCGCCCGAGCGCTGAGTGAACACCACCAGCCGCTTCGCCACACTGAGCGCCACTTCAGCACCGTGATCACGCGCCAGTAAATACAGCGACAGATCAATCCCCGCCGTCACCCCGGCCGAGGTGTAGAGCGTGCCGTCCTCGACGTACAAACGATCGGCGTCCACCTGCGTCGATGGACACAACTGCGCCAAAGCCTCGGCATCGTTCCAGTGCGTGGTCACGGTGCGCCCTTCCAGCAACCCGGCGCGGGCGAGCATGAAAGCGCCGTTGCAGATCGAGCCGAAACGCTGTGCACGGGCGCAGGCGTCGCGCAGCCAGGTGTCGAACGTCGCACCGAAATCCATGAACGGCAACTGCGGCCCGCCGGCGACCAGCAGCAGGTCATAGGCGTCCAGCGCTTCACTGAAATGGCGATGGGCGTTGAGGATCAAGCCGTTGGAACAGGCCATTGGTGTTTTTTCCAGACCGATCACTTCCAGCCGATAGTGATCTTCCGGCGCGAGGAAACGGTTAGCCTCGGCGAACACATCCATGGGGCCGGTGACGTCGAGCGACTGCACACCTGCGAACACCACGATGGCGACGGTTTTATTCATGTTTTTGAAGTCCCCTGTAACCCTGTGGCGAGGGGATTTATCCCCGTTGGGTTGCGAAGCAGCCCCAAGACCATACACCTCGTTGTGTCAGGCAGTCCTCATGGCTGGATTTGCGACTGCTGCGCAGCCGAACGGGGATAAATCCCCTCACCACAATGGATCGCATTCCAACCTGTGACGGGCAGTTGGCACGATTTGCAGGTGGATTGGCAAGGATCGCAGCCATGCGCCGATTGTTCGCTTGCAGCGTCGGGAACAGACTTTCCCCATCAGCGCCACGACGGCGCTTTCAGAAAGGAAAGCACCATGAGCACGACCATCGCCGGCATCAAAATCCCCGACAGCGCCCTCGCCCGCGCCACCACCGAGTACATCCGCGACATCGAATCCGATCTGCTTTACCACCACTCACGCCGGGTATTTCTGTTCGGCGCGCTGAGCGGTGAACGCCAGCAACTGGCCTACGATCCAGAGCTGCTCTATGTCGGTGCGATGTTCCACGACCTCGGTCTGGTCGAAGGCCATCGCAGCGCTGACGAGCGTTTTGAAGTGGACGGCGCCAACGCGGCGGCGGCGTTTCTCAAGCCGTACGGTTTGAGCGATGACGACATCGAACAAGTCTGGTTATCGATCGCCCTGCACACCACGCCGGGCGTGCCGAAACACTTGCGCCCGACCGTGGCGCTGGTGACGGCGGGTGTCGAGATGGACGTGCTGGGCATGGATTACTCGGCGTTCAGCACCGTGCAGCGCGAAGCGGTGGTGCATGCGCATCCACGTGGGGAAGGTTTCAAGGAATGCATCATCTGCGCGTTCGCCGACGGCTTGCGCCATCGTCCGCAGACCACGTTTGGCAACGTGAAGACCGATGTGCTGAAGGATCAGGTGCCAGGGTTCAAACCGATGAACTTCGTCGAAGTCATCCGCAATTCCCCTTGGACTGCCTAAAACCAGATTTGAAACTGGCCCCTGTGGCGAGGGGATTTATCCCCGATGGGTTGCGGAGCGACCCCAAAAAAACAGGCCTGCTACGCAGTCCATCGGGGATAAATCCCCTCACCACAAAAGCCCATTCCAACATCAGATTTGGGTTGACCTCAAAGTAGAGGCCAACCCGATATTGCTTAAGCCGCTTCCGGCGCAGGCGCGCGGCGGACGTCCGGTTGCTTCCACGAATCGGCAGCGCTTTCTTCGATGGCTTGCTGGATGGCTTTCTTGCGCGCTTCTTCGGCACGGCGGCTGAAGAACCAGACAAGGAACGTCACGATCGATACCGCCAACAGAATCAAGCTCGCCACGGCGTTGATCTCAGGCTTCACGCCCAGACGCACCGCCGAGAACACTTCCATCGGCAGGGTCGTCGAACCCGGGCCGGAAACGAAGCTCGCCAATACCAGATCGTCCAGCGACAGGGCGAAGGACATCATGCCGCCCGCCGCCAGCGATGGCGCGATCATCGGGATGGTGATCAGGAAGAACACCTTCCACGGCCGAGCACCGAGGTCCATCGCCGCTTCTTCGATCGACAGATCGAGCTCACGCAGACGCGCCGACACCACCACCGCCACGTAAGCCGCACAGAACGTCGTATGCGCGATCCAGATGGTGACAATGCCGCGTTCCTGCGGCCAGCCGATCATCTGCGCCATGGCCACAAACAGCAGCAACAGCGACAGACCGGTGATCACTTCGGGCATGACCAACGGCGCAGTCACCAGGCCGCCGAACAGCGTGCGGCCCTTGAAGTGAGTGATACGGGTCAGCACGAATGCCGCCAGCGTACCCAGCGCCACCGCTGCCACCGCCGTGTAGCAGGCGATTTCCAGCGAGCGCACCACCGAGCCCATCAGTTGGGTGTTGTCGAGCAGGCCGACGTACCACTTGATCGACCAGCCGCCCCACACCGTCACCAGTTTCGAGGCGTTGAATGAGTAGATCACGAGGATCAGCATCGGCAAGTAGATGAACAACAAACCCAGTACCAGCATCAGGCTGGAGAAACGGATGCGCTTCATTCTTTACCCTCCATTTCCTTGGCCTGACTGCGGTTGAACAGAATGATCGGCACAATCAGGATCGCCAGCATCACCACCGCCAGCGCGGACGCCACCGGCCAGTCACGGTTGTTGAAGAACTCTTGCCAGAGCACTTTACCGATCATCAGGGTTTCCGGGCCGCCGAGCAGTTCCGGGATCACGAACTCGCCCACCACCGGGATGAACACCAGCATGCAGCCGGCAATAATCCCGTTCTTGGACAGCGGAATGGTGATTTTCCAGAAACTATTGAAGGTGCTCGAACCGAGGTCGGAAGCGGCTTCCAGCAGGCTGTGATCGTGCTTCACCAGGTTGGCGTACAGCGGCAGGATCATGAACGGCAGGTACGAATAGACAACACCGATGTACACCGCAAGGTTGGTGTTGAGGATCTGCAGCGGCTCGTCGATAAAGCCCATGCTCATCAGGAAACCATTGAGCAGGCCGTTGTTGCTGAGGATGCCCATCCACGCGTAAACGCGGATCAGGATCGCCGTCCAGGTCGGCATCATGATCAGCAGCACCAGCACCGTTTGCATCTCTTTACGGGCGGTGGCGATGGCATAGGCCATCGGGTAGCCGATCAACAGGCAGAGGACGGTGCTGATCAGCGTCATCTTCAACGAGCCGAGGTAGGCGGCGATGTACAACTCGTCGCCCGCCAGCATCGCGTAGTTGCCCAGGTTCAGCAGCAGTTGCAGCTTCTGCTCAACGAAGGTGTAGATCTCGGTGTACGGCGGAATCGCCACATCGGCTTCGGCGAAGCTGATCTTCAAAACGATGAAGAACGGCAACATGAAGAACAGAAACAGCCAGATGAACGGGACCCCGATGACCAGTTGCCGGCCACTGGGGATTATTCGGTTGATGCGGCGTTTGAATTTGCGCATGTTCATGAGCGAAGTACCACGCCGCTATCGTCTTCCCAGTACACGTAAACCTGATCACCCCAGGTCGGACGTGCGCCACGGCGTTCGGCGTTGGCCACGAACGACTGCACCAGTTTGCCGCTCGGCAACTCGACGTAGAACACCGAGTGCCCACCCAGATAGGCGATGTCGTGCACCTTGCCGCTCGACCAGTTGTACTCGCAGGTCGGTTGATCGGCGGTGACCAGCAGCTTCTCCGGACGAATCGCGTAAGTCACCGATTTGTCCTGCACCGAGGTGCTGATGCCGTGGCCGACGTAGATCTGCCGATCGAGGTCTTTGCAGGTGATGGTCGCGTGGCCTTCGGCGTCGTCGATCACTTCGCCTTCGAAGATGTTGACGTTACCGATAAATTCGCAGACCAGACGGCTGGTCGGGGTTTCGTAGATGTCGATCGGGCTGCCGATCTGAGCGATCCAGCCCAGGTGCATGATCGCGATGCGCTCGGCCATGGTCATGGCCTCTTCCTGGTCGTGGGTCACCATCACGCAGGTCACGCCGACGCGCTCGATGATCTCGACCAGCTCCAGCTGCATCTGCGAGCGCAGTTTTTTATCCAGTGCGCCCATCGGTTCGTCGAGCAACAGCAGCTTCGGCCGCTTGGCCAGCGAACGCGCCAGTGCCACACGCTGACGCTGACCGCCGGACAGTTGATGCGGCTTGCGCTTGGCGTACTGGCTCATCTGCACGAGCTTGAGCATTTCAGCCACGCGGGCGTCGACTTCAGCCGCCGGAATCTTGTCCTGCTTGAGGCCGAAGGCGATGTTCTGCGCCACGGTCATGTGCGGGAACAAGGCGTACGACTGGAACATCATGTTGATCGGACGTTCGTACGGCGGCATGTCGGTAATGTCGACGCCGTCGAGGAAAATGCGCCCCTCCGTGGGCCGTTCGAACCCTGCCAGCATCCGCAGCAGAGTGGATTTGCCCGATCCCGATCCGCCGAGCAGAGCGAAGATTTCGCCCTTTTTGATTTCCAGGGACACATCGTCCACGGCAATCGTCTCGTCGAACTTCTTCGTGACCCTGTCGATTTTGACCAACACCTGTTTCGGTGTCTGGTCGCCCTCGAGGGCTTTCTTATAGGCGCCGGAGGCAACTGCCATTTACGAAACTCCCAGATAAAAACAATGCAGTCCGCCCCGCAAGGCGAACCCAGGATAGTGTGTGCCTTACATCCCCGACTTGACCTTGGTCCAGCTGCGGGTCATCAGACGCTGAATGTTCGGTGGCAACTCGGTCGACACGTAGGCCTTGTCGATAACGGCCTGCGGTGGGTACACCGACTCATCGGTACGGATGGACTGTTCCATCAGTTTGTCCGACCCAGGGTTAGGGTTGGCGTAACCGACGTAATCACTGACCTGGGCAATCACCTCAGGTTTCAGCAAATAGTTGATGAAGGCGTGAGCCTCCTTCACGTTCGACGAATCCTTCGGAATCGCCAGCATGTCGAACCACAGCGCGCCGCCCTCTTTCGGCACCGAGTAGGCGATGTTCACGCCTTTCTTGGCTTCGGCAGCGCGGTTCTTCGCCTGGAAAATATCGCCGGAGAAACCGATGGCCACGCAGATGTCGCCGTTGGCCAGGTCACCGATGTATTTCGAGGAGTGGAAGTAGGTCACGTAAGGACGCACCGCGAGCAGCTTGGCTGTGGCTTTTTCGTAGTCCTTGGGATTGGTGCTGTTGGCGTTCAGGCCCATGTAGTTGAGCACGGTCGGCATCATTTCATCCGCCGAATCGAGGAACGCTACGCCGCAACTTTGCAGCTTCTTGATGTTCTCTGGTTCGAACAAAACGCCCCAGGAATCGATCTTGTCGACACCCAGTACAGCCTTCACTTTATCGACGTTGTAACCGATGCCGTTGGTGCCCCACAGGTACGGCACGGCGTACAAGTTGCCCGGATCGTTCTGCTCCAGGCGCTTGAGCAGCGCCGGGTCGAGATTCGAATAATTCGGCAGCTGCGAGCGGTCGAGCTTCTGGAACGCGCCTGCCTTGATCTGCTTGCCGAGGAAGTGGTTCGACGGCACGACCACGTCGTAACCGGTACGCCCGGCCAGCAGTTTGCCTTCCAGGGTTTCGTTGGAATCGAACACGTCGTAAACCGGTTTGATCCCGGTGGCTTTCTGGAAGTCAGCCAGGGTCGTCTCGCCGATGTAGTCCGACCAGTTATAAATATGCACCGTACCGGCGGCCTGGGCACCGACAGCAATCGTCAGGCCGGCAGTGGCCAGCAGGGCATTGCGCAAAGAAGAAAAAATAGGCAAGTGGAGGTCCTCTAAATTAGTTGGGCCCAAGTTGCCCCGCGCTGCATGACAGCCGTGGCTGCCCGGCAACAAAACCGGCGCGCAACTTACCCTCGAAAAACCGTTCCAGCAAAACTTTTGTCATTTAATTGATCCGCTGGCCGCCATCGCGAGGGCGACGGCCAGCGGTTATCGCTTCAAATCGGCTTATTTACCGGATTTGATCTTGGTCCAGCTGCGGGTCATGATCCGCTGAGTTGCGGCCGGCAAGTCGGCGATCGCGTACAGCTTGGCCAGTACGTCAGCCGGTGGGTAAACGCTCGGATCGCTGGTGATGTCTTTATCAACCAGTGGCGTTGCAGCGGCGTTACCGTTCGGGAAGCGTACGGCGTTGGTGATTTCAGCCATGATTTCCGGCTTCTGCAGGAAGGTCATGAACTTGTAGGCGCCTTCGACGTTTTCGGCATCTTTAGGGATGGCGACCATGTCGTAGAAGCTGCCCGCACCTTCTTTCGGAATGTTGTAGCTGACTTTCACCTTGTCACCGGCTTCAGCCGCGCGGGACTTGGCCTGGTAGATGTCACCCGAGTAACCGACGGCGACGCAGATGTTGCCGTTGGCCAGGTCGGAGATGTACTTGGACGAGTGGAAGTAGGCGATCGAAGGACGCACCTTCATGATCAGCGCTTCAGCCTTGTCGATGTCTTCTTTCTTCTGGCTGTCGGTTGGCAGGCCCAGGTAGTGCAACGCCACCGGAATCATCTCGGTTGGCGAGTCGAGCAGGCTGATGCCGCAGGATTTCAGCTTGGCCGCGTTTTCCGGCTTGAAGATCAGATCCCACGAATCGACAGGTGCGTCGGCACCCAGTGCAGCCTTGACCTTCTCGGCGTTGAAGCCGATGCCGATCGAGCCCCACATGTACGGGAAAGCGTGCTCGTTGCCCGGGTCGCTGACCGACACGGCTTTGAGCAAGTCAGTGTTGAGGTTTTTCCAGTTAGGCAGCTTGGACTTGTCCAGCGTCTGGTAAACACCGGCCTTGATCTGCTTGGCGAGGAAGTTGTTCGACGGTACGACGATGTCGTAGCCGGACTTGCCTGCGAGCAGTTTGGCTTCGAGGGTTTCGTTGCTGTCGAAGACGTCGTAAACGACTTTGATGCCCGACTCGTCTTCAAACTTCTTGATGGTGTCCGGAGCGATGTAGTCCGACCAGTTGTAGACGTGCAACACCTTGTCGTCCGCCTGAGCCGCAGCCGCCATGATTCCCATCAGGGACATGGCGAGCAGAGTCTTGCCAGCGAGCTTTTTGCCTAATGCCTTCATGCGTAATGCTCCAAATTTTCTTTTTTTGAACCACTTTGTTCAGCGGCCGAACCCGGACAACTGGAACCGCGGCTAGTCTGGCAAGATCCGAGGCGGTCTTTCAAGAAAAGACCAGCCTTTCTGACAGCTTTGAGCGAGAGCGCCGCGGCTCCCCCGCTCAGAGCCTAGCACTTAGCCCTGCAATGCACTGAGGGTCAGATCCAGGCATTTACGTGCCTTTGTAACCAGTTCATCGATCTCCGCTTTGCTGATCACCAGCGGCGGCGCGATGATCATGGTGTCGCCGACAGCGCGCATGATCAGGCCGTTATCAAAGCAGAACTGACGGCAGATCATGCCGACGCCCTTGCCTTCGTAACGCTTGCGAGTGGCCTTGTCCTGCACCAGCTCAATGGCCCCCAACAGACCGACGCCGCGAACTTCACCCACCAACGGGTGATCGTTCAGTTCCCGCAGACGTTTCTGCAAATACGGTGCCGTTTCGTTGTGCGCGTTCTCGATAATTTTTTCGTCGCGCAGAATGCGGATGTTTTCCAGACCCACCGCTGCCGCCACCGGGTGACCGGAGTAGGTGAAGCCGTGGTTGAAATCGCCGCCTTCGTTGAGCACTGCCACCACGGTGTCGCGCACGATCAGGCCACCCATCGGGATGTAACCGGAGGTCAGGCCTTTGGCGATGGTCATCATGTCAGGTTTGAGGTCGTAGAAATCGCTACCGAACCACTCACCGGTACGGCCGAAACCGCAGATCACTTCGTCCGCGACGAACAGGATGTCGTACTTGGCGAGAATTTCCTTGATGCGCGGCCAGTAGGTGTCTGGCGGAATGATCACGCCGCCGGCGCCCTGAATCGGCTCGGCAATAAAGGCACCGACGTTGTCGACGCCGACTTCGAGAATCTTTTCTTCCAGCTGATTGGCCGCCCAGATACCGAACTCTTCCGGGGACATGTCGCCGCCTTCAGCGAACCAGTACGGCTGTGCGATGTGGACGATGCCCGGGATCGGCAAGTCGCCTTGCTCGTGCATATAGGTCATGCCACCGAGGCTCGCGCCAGCCACGGTCGAACCGTGATAACCGTTCTTGCGGCTGATGATGACCTTCTTGTTTGGCTGGCCTTTGATCGCCCAGTAGTGGCGAACCATACGCAGCATGGTGTCGTTGCCTTCGGAGCCGGAACCGGTAAAGAACACATGGTTCATGCCTTCTGGCGCCACGTCGGCGATCGACTTGGCCAGTTCCAGTGCCGGCGGGTGCGCGGTCTGGAAGAACAGGTTGTAGTACGGCAGTTCACGCATCTGTTTGGCGGCGGCGTCGGCCAGTTCATCACGACCGTAACCGATGGCCACGCACCACAGACCGGCCATGCCGTCGAGGATCTTGTTGCCCTCGCTGTCCCACAGGTACACGCCCTTGGCGCTGGTAATGATCCGCGGACCTTTCTCTTTCAGCTGCTTGAAGTCGCTGAACGGCGCCAGGTGGTGATCATTGCTGAGTGCTTGCCACTCGCGGGTTTGCGGGTTGTTGCTGGTCATGCCAATTCTCCTTGTTATCGGTGAAGGCGCGGCGTCTGCACGCCGCGCCCGGCGTATCAGACGGCGAAGAGCAGGTACTCGCGCTCCCACGAACTGATCACGCGCTTGAAGTTTTCATGCTCGGCCCGCTTGACCGCGACGTAGCCAGTGATGAAAGTTTTGCCCAGGTACTTCTCGATGGTTGCACTGTTTTCCATACGCTCCAGTGCATCCTCGATGGTCAGCGGCAGGCGCAGGTTGCGGCGTTCATAACCACGTCCGACCACTGGCGCACTCGGGTTGAGGCCTTCGACCATGCCGATGTAACCGCAGAGCAGGCTCGCGGCAATCGCCAGGTACGGGTTGGCGTCGGCGCCCGGCAGACGGTTTTCCACCCGACGGTTCTGCGGGCCGGCGTCCGGTACGCGCAGACCCACGGTGCGGTTTTCTTCGCCCCATTCCACGTTCACCGGTGCCGAGGTGTCCGGCAGGAAGCGGCGGAACGAGTTGACGTTCGGCGCGAACAACGGCAACAGCTCAGGAATCAGTTTCTGCAAACCACCGATGTGGTGCAGGAACAGCTGGCTCATGGTGCCGTCTTCATTAGAGAAGACGTTTTTGCCGGTCTCGATGTCGATGATGCTCTGGTGCAAGTGCATCGCACTGCCCGGCTCGCCCGTCATCGGTTTGGCCATAAAGGTCGCAGCGACGTCGTGCTTGAGCGCGGCCTCGCGCATGGTGCGTTTGAACACCAGAATCTGGTCGGCCAGCGACAGTGCGTCGCCGTGACGGAAGTTGATTTCCATCTGCGCCGTGCCGTCTTCGTGGATCAGCGTGTCGAGATCCAGTTCTTGCAGTTCGCACCAGTCGTAGACGTCTTCGAACAGCGGGTCGAATTCGTTCGCCGCTTCAATGGAGAACGACTGACGACCGATTTCCGGACGGCCCGAGCGACCGATTGGCGGCTGCAATGGATAGTCAGGGTCGTCGCTGCGCTTGGTCAGGTAGAACTCCATTTCCGGCGCGACGATTGGCTGCCAGCCTTTGTCGGCATAGAGTTTGAGAACTTTTTTGAGCACGTTGCGCGGCGACAGCTCGATCGGGTTGCCTTGCTTGTCGTAGGTGTCGTGGATCACCTGTGCGGTCGGCTCGATGGCCCACGGCACCATGTACACGGCGTTCTGGTCGGGACGGCAGATCATGTCGATGTCGGCCGGGTCGAGCAGTTCGTAATAGATGTCGTCTTCGACGTAATCGCCGGTCACGGTCTGCAACAGAACGCTTTCTGGCAGGCGCATGCCTTTTTCGGCGATGAACTTGTTGGTCGGCGAAATCTTGCCACGGGTGATCCCGGTCAAGTCGGCGATCATGCATTCGACTTCTGTGATCTTGTGGTCTTTCAACCAATCGGTGAGCTGGTCGAGGTTGTTACTCATAAATGCCTCTGGGCTGAGTCTCCTGACGCTATGTCAGGCAAAGTTTGACGCCGGGGCGTCGCGATAAAGGGCTTGCTTGTGCGCAGTGCGGGCTTACGCCAGGCACCGCGCATAGACAATGAAAGAGGAGCTTACCTGCCCTTTACGCTGGCGTTGCATTTCCTGTGCACAGTTCAGGCGTGCAGAATCGTGAGCACGGCTTGGCAGCCGGCACAGGCTTTGGGAGTAAAAGAGATCTATATTGGAAGGGGACGCCATAAACAGAGTGCCTTGTCGTACGTCCAGAATATCGGACGCTGCCGTTTTGCCTGCTGCTGACGAGAACCTCGTCGACAGGCTGCGCGCCTTATTGGCGGAGCGTTGGACGGATTTGTCGCCACTGATGTGATAAGCATGCAGACCGGACTGTTGCGAGCAGTCGGTGATGCCGATTAACGGCAGGCGAGACATGAAGCACCCCGGTATTATTGCTGTTATGGGTTTGATCCGAGCTTAGCCTTGTTCATTTTTTTACACAACACCCCCGTAAAAAATACAACACGGCCTGCTCAAGCCTGCGGGTGGCAAGCGTCCCAGCGTCTCAAAAGCGCCCCAAAGTGCCCCATAAATGCCCTTGCAGCGCTTTTTTAGGGCAAAAAAGGCCTCGCTTGACTTCGGCAGGCCGTTCGGGTTGACTGAAACCAGAAAAGATCAATGATTGATATTTTTAACAACAAAGGTGTTGCATCATGTCGGTACCCCCGCGTGCCGTTCAGCTTAACGAAGCGAACGCGTTCCTTAAGGAACATCCTGAGGTTCTGTACGTTGACCTTCTGATTGCGGATATGAATGGTGTGGTGCGCGGCAAGCGCATTGAACGCACCAGTCTCCACAAGGTTTACGAGAAAGGCATCAACCTGCCGGCCTCTCTATTTGCTCTGGACATCAACGGCTCCACGGTGGAAAGCACCGGCCTGGGTCTGGACATCGGCGACGCCGATCGAATCTGCTATCCAATCCCCGACACTCTGTGCAACGAGCCATGGCAGAAGCGCCCAACCGCGCAACTGTTGATGACCATGCACGAACTCGAAGGCGACCCTTTCTTCGCCGATCCGCGCGAAGTGCTCCGTCAAGTTGTTGCAAAGTTTGACGAGCTGGGCTTGACCATCTGCGCCGCATTCGAACTCGAGTTCTACCTGATCGACCAGGAAAACGTGAACGGCCGTCCACAGCCGCCACGCTCGCCGATCTCCGGTAAACGCCCGCACTCGACTCAGGTCTACCTGATCGACGACCTCGACGAATACGTCGACTGCCTCCAGGACATTCTGGAAGGCGCGAAAGAGCAAGGCATCCCGGCCGACGCCATCGTTAAGGAAAGTGCCCCGGCGCAGTTCGAAGTGAACCTGCACCACGTCGCCGACCCGATCAAGGCCTGCGACTACGCGGTACTGCTCAAGCGTCTGATCAAGAACATCGCTTACGACCATGAAATGGACACCACCTTCATGGCCAAGCCGTACCCGGGCCAGGCCGGTAATGGTCTGCACGTCCACATTTCGATTCTGGATAAAGAAGGCAAAAACATTTTTGCCAGCGAGGATCCCGAGCAGAACGCCGCGCTGCGTCACGCGATCGGCGGTGTGCTCGAGACCCTGCCCGCGCAGATGGCTTTCCTCTGCCCGAACGTCAACTCCTACCGTCGTTTCGGCGCACAGTTCTACGTGCCGAACTCGCCGTGCTGGGGTCTGGACAACCGCACCGTGGCGATTCGCGTACCGACCGGCTCGTCCGATGCCGTACGTATCGAACACCGCGTGGCCGGCGCCGACGCCAACCCGTACCTGCTGATGGCTTCGGTACTGGCCGGCGTGCACCACGGTCTGACCAACAAGATCGAGCCGGGCGCGCCTGTCGAAGGCAACAGCTACGAGCAGAACGAACAAAGCCTGCCGAACAACTTGCGCGATGCCCTGCGCGAGCTGGACGACAGCGAGGTGATGGCCAAGTACATCGATCCGAAGTACATCGATATCTTCGTCGCCTGCAAGGAAAGCGAGCTGGAGGAGTTCGAACACTCCATCTCCGACCTTGAGTACAACTGGTATCTGCATACCGTTTAAGCGGTTGTAGCGCCAAAAAGAACGCCGTCGGCTGATTCAGCCAACGGCGTTTTTTTATGGCCGAATACAAACCTGTGGCGAGGGGATTTATCCCCGATCGGCTGCGCAGCAGTCGTAAACCCTGAGAGCCGGATACTCCTGACACACCGAGTGGGATGGCTTTGGGGCTGCTTCGCAACCCATCGGGGATAAATCCCCTCGCCACAGGGTACTGGCAGACAACACGGAACCCGGCTCGTACAATGCCCGCTGCCCCGCAGGAGACTTTCATGACGCGTCCCGCCCCCGTTCGCAAACCCCGTGCCCGCAGCCAGGCGCGCATCGATTCGATACTCGACGCCGCGCGCACGCTGCTGGCTGCCGAGGGTGTGGCGAGTCTGTCGATCTACAGCGTCGCCGAACGTGCGCAGATCCCGCCCTCCTCCGTGTACCACTTTTTCGCCAGCGTACCGGCCTTGCTCGAAGCGCTGACGGCGGATGTGCACGCGGCTTTTCGCGCCTGCCTGCAAGCGCCGATCGATCACGAAGCGCTGCGCGACTGGCGCGATCTGTCGCGGTTGGTCGAGCAACGGATGCTGGAGATCTACGACGAAGACGCCGCCGCACGCCAGTTGATTCTCGCCCAGCACGGCTTGACCGAAGTGACCCAGGCTGACCGGCAGCACGACATCGAACTGGGCGACCTGATGCACAAGCTGTTCAATCACCACTTCGAGTTGCCGAGGCTGCCGGAGGATGTTGACGTTTTTGCCTTGGCGATGGAGTTAGGCGACCGGGTTTATGCGCGCTCGGTGCAGCAGCATGGGCAGATCACCCCGCGCATGGCCGAGGAAGGGATGCGCGTGTTTGATGCCTATATCGGCCTGTATTTGCCGCCTTATCTGCCCAAGCGCTGAGCCATGATCGTTCCCACGCTCTGCGTGGGAATGCAGCCCGTGACGCTCCGCGTCACTGGACGCGGAGCGTCCCTAGAGGCATTCCCACGCGGAGCATGGGTACGATCACAAAAAACCCCGAAGGGCTCACGCCCTCCGGGGTTGTTTTTTACTCACTGGCTTACAACTTGGCGATCGACACCTCGGTGGATTTCACAAAGGCGATTACTTCGCTGCCTACCACCAGTTCCAGCTCCTTGACCGAACGGGTGGTGATCACCGAAGTGACGATGCCCGAAGCGGTTTGCACGTCGATTTCCGACAGCACGTCGCCGAGGACGATTTCCTTGATCGAGCCTTTGAACTGGTTGCGCACGTTGATGGCTTTAATAGTCATGGCATTGATTCCTGTCGTTGATAAAACTTGAGTTATTGCGCCCAACGCAATTGCGTAGGCAGTGGTGAAACAGGTTCCGGCGCCGGCGGTTCGCCGGGCAGGGACAAAACTCGGTTGAGCACTTCGGTTTCCAGCGCGGCCAGTCGGTGCGAACCGCGTACCCGTGGGCGCGGCAGTTCGACGTGCAGGTCAAGGCCGACTTCGCCGTCCTCGATCAGAATCACCCGGTCGGCAATCGCCACCGCTTCGCTGACGTCGTGGGTCACCAGCAGCACCGTGAAGCCGTGTTGCTGCCAGAGACGTTCGATCAGTTGCTGCATTTCAATGCGGGTCAGCGCGTCCAGCGCGCCGAGCGGTTCGTCGAGCAGCAGCAGCCGTGGCTGATGGATCAGCGCCCGGGCCAGCGCAACGCGCTGCTTCTGTCCGCCAGACAAAGCCGCCGGCCACTCATTGGCGCGATCCGCCAGACCGACTGCTTCCAGCGCATCCAATGCCTGCGGACGCCAGTTGCCTTTAAGGCCGAGACCAACGTTGTCGATGATCTTTTTCCACGGCAGCAGACGCGCTTCCTGGAACATCAATCGGGTGTCTTCCCGCGCATCGCTCAGCGGCGCAGAGCCGGCGAGCAAGTCACCGCCAGTCGGTTGATCGAGGCCGGCGAGCAAGCGCAGCAAAGTACTTTTGCCGCAGCCACTGCGCCCGACCACAGCGACGAATTGCCCCGCCGGAATGTGCAGATCGATGTCACGCAACACCTGCCGCGAACCGAAGGTTTTCTGCAGGTTGCGCACTGCCAGCGGAATCCCGCGCAGCAGGCGTGGAGGTTGTTGAGCGGTCATGCTGCACCTCCTTTGGCAACCTGATACGCCGGATGCCAGCGCAACCACACACGCTCAAGTCCACGCGCCGCAAGGTCGGCCAGTTTGCCGAGCACCGCGTAAAGCAGGATCGCCAGCACCACCACGTCGGTCTGCAAAAACTCCCGGGCATTCATTGCCAGGTAGCCGATGCCGGAGCTGGCGGAAATGGTTTCGGCGACGATCAGCGTCAGCCACATAAAGCCCAGGGCGAAGCGCACACCGACCAGAATCGAAGGCAGCGCGCCCGGCAGAATCACCTGCCAGAACAGGCTGAAACCGGACAGGCCATAACTGCGCGCCATCTCCACCAGCGCCGGATCGACGTTACGGATGCCGTGATAAGTGTTGAGGTAGATCGGGAACAACGTGCCCAACGCCACCAGAAAAATCTTCGCCGACTCGTCGATGCCGAACCACAGGATCACCAGCGGAATCAGCGCCAGGTGCGGCACGTTGCGGATCATCTGCACCGAGCTGTCGAGCAGGCGTTCGCCCCATTTCGACAGGCCGGTGATGAAGCCCAAGACCAGACCGATGCTGCCGCCGATGGTGAAACCAAGGGCTGCACGCCAGCCACTGATCGCCAGGTGCGTCCAGATTTCGCCGCTGCGCACCAGGCTCACGCCGGCTTCGATCACCGCCACCGGTGCCGGCAGAATCCGTGTCGACAACCAGCCCGCCGACACCGACAACTGCCACACCGCCAGCAGCAATACCGGCAGCGCCCAAGGCGCGAGGCTGTGGATGATTTTCTTCATGGCGCGCCTCAGCTCTGCGACGCGGCTTTGGGAAGAATGTCGTTGGCGACCATCTCGCCGAACGGGCTGACGTAACCGGCACTTTTCGGCAGTTCCGGACGCTCGATGTCGAGGTGCGGGAACAGCAGTTCAGCGACGCGATACGACTCTTCGAGGTGTGGATAACCGGAGAAGATAAAGGTGTCGATGCCGAGATCGGCGTATTCCTTCACCCGTGCAGCCACAGTCGGGCCATCGCCAACCAGCGCCGTACCGGCACCGCCGCGCACCAGACCGACGCCGGCCCACAGGTTCGGGCTGACTTCGAGGTTGTCGCGGCTGCCGCCGTGCAGTGCGGCCATGCGCTGCTGGCCGACCGAATCGAAACGCGCCAGCGAAGCTTGAGCGCGAGCGATGGTGTCGTCGTCCAGGTGCGAGATCAAACGATCCGCCGCTTGCCACGCTTCTGCGTTGGTTTCACGGACGATCACGTGCAGACGAATACCGAAGCGCACGGTGCGGCCAAGTTTGGCGGCTTTGGCGCGAACTTGGGCAATCTTCTCGGCCACCGCGGCTGGCGGCTCGCCCCAGGTCAGCACCATTTCCACTTGTTCGGCGGCCAGATCTTGCGCGGCTTCCGACGAGCCACCGAAGTACAGCGGCGGACGCGGTTGCTGGATCGGCGGATAGAGCAACTTCGCGCCTTTCACGCTGATGTGCTCGCCGTCGTAATCAACGGTTTCGCCTTCCAGCACACGGCGCCAGATGCGGGTGAATTCCACCGAGGCTTGATAGCGTTCTTCGTGGCTGAGGAACAGACCGTCGCCAGCCAATTCTTCTGGGTCACCGCCGGTTACCAGATTGAACAGCGCACGGCCGCCGGACAGACGATCCAGTGTCGCTGCCTGCCGCGCCGCGACCGTCGGGGAAATGATCCCGGGGCGCAGCGCAACGAGGAATTTCAGGCGCTGGGTTACCGGGATCAGCGACGCCGCCACCAGCCACGAGTCTTCGCAAGAGCGGCCGGTCGGAATCAGCACGCCGCCGAAACCCAGACGATCCGCCGCTTGCGCGACCTGTTGCAGATAACCGTGGTCGACGGCGCGAGCGCCTTCGGCGGTGCCAAGGTAATGGCCGTCACCGTGGGTAGGCAGGAACCAGAAGATATTGAGGCTCATGGAGTGGTCTCCTTGGGGATTCGAATTACAGCGCTTTGGCCACAGCGGCCTGTGGTGTCCAGATCACATCCTTGATGCTCAGCGGCTTCGGAATCAGCTTGAGCTGGTAGAACGTGTCAGCGATCTTTTGCTGCGCAGCGACCACTTCCGGGGTCAGGAACAGTGCGCCGTAGCCCTGGCGTTTCACCGAGGTCAGGGTGATGTCCGCCGGCAGGCCGAGCAGTGGCGCGACTTGCTGGGTCACGTCTTCAGGATTGGCTTTCGACCACTCGCCGACGGCGCGCACTTCCTCAACGAGGGCTTTGATCACCTCAGGATTTTTCTGTGCGTAAGGCTTGGTGGCGAGATAGAACTGGTGGTTGTCGACGATGCCCTTGCCATCGCGCAGGGTGTGCGCTTGCAGTTGTTTCTCGGCGGCAGCCTGGTACGGATCCCAGATGACCCAAGCATCGACGCTGCCACGTTCGAACGCGGCGCGGGCATCGGCCGGCGGCAGGAATACGGTTTGAATGTCGGTGTACTTGAGACCGGCATCTTCCAGCGCACGCACCAGCAGGTAGTGGACGTTGGAGCCTTTGTTCAGCACGACTTTCTTGCCCTTGAGATCGGCCACCGATTTGATCGGCGAGTCTTTCGGCACAAGGATCGCTTCGCTGTTGGGCGCTGGCGGTTCGTAGGCAACGTAGAGCAGATCAGCGCCAGCAGCCTGAGCAAACACTGGTGGGGTTTCGCCAGTGACACCGAAGTCGATCGAGCCGACGTTCAGACCTTCCAGCAGCTGCGGGCCGCCGGGGAACTCAGTCCATTGCACGTCGACGCCTTGGGCGGCCAGACGTTTTTCCAGCGTGCCCTTGGCTTTGAGCAGCACCAGCGTGCCGTACTTCTGATAACCGATCCGAAGAGTCTCGGCTTGAGCTTGAGTGATGGCGCCGAAGGTGACAGCCGCAGCAAACAGAGCGACCAGACCACGACGCAAAAATACAGTGCGCATAGCGCTCTCCTTTTTGCTGTTGGGTTTTGGCTGCACCTGCTTGGCCGTTAGCGGCTGAGTAAGGTGAAGTACATCAAATGCGGGTGAGGCTTAAATGCTCCAGCGAGCACTCAACAAACGTTCGTTCAACAGGCCCGGTTCCAGCGGTTTCGGGCGGCGGGCCATGGCGCCGACAAACTGATCCAGCGCTTCATGCAGACGCTGCTCCAGCGCCGGGGCCAGTTGCGCGGCGGCACTGCCTTCGCCGTAAGCAATCTGGCTGTCCTCGGCGAAAATCCCCTGGAGCATTTCCTGGGCTTTCAATGCCGACAGCACAGGCTTGAGCGCGTAATCGACCACCAACATGTGGGCGATGCTGCCGCCGGTGGCCATCGGCAAAACAATCTTGTGATTCAGGGCACGCTCTGGGAGCAGATCCAGCAGCGTCTTCAACGCGCCAGAAAAAGACGCTTTGTAAACCGGTGTGGCGATCAACAGGCCGTCGGCGTTTTCAATCTGTTGCAGCAGGTCGAGCACCTTCGGGCTGTCGAAGCGGGCATGGAGCAAATCCTCGGCCGGGAAATCCCGAATCTGATAACTCACCACTTCCACGCCTTGCTGCTGCAACCAACGTTGCGAGCGCTCCAGCAGCACCCCGGAACGGGAGCGCAGGCTGGGACTGCCACCGAGTGAGACAACCAGCATTGAGACGATTCCTTAAGCATTACAGGCGATTCGCGGGTTGCGATCTCGCTTCGATGGGAGTGACCTTACCAGCTGATTTATATATCCATAAATCATATTTATTCATTTGGTTATGCGTTTTGGAGATATGCGGATTGCTTTGTTTCAGGCGAAAAAAAAGGCCGTCGAAACGGCCCGAAATCCCCTGCTTAGTGGTTCCGTGGTCACTGGACTAACGCCTTCGCGAGCAGGCTCGCTCCCACATTTGGAATGCGATCACCTGTGGGAGCGAGCCGGCTCCGGGCGGCGTTCCGACGAAAGCGGTGGTGGCTACACCGCAAATCTCACTTGTTCGGCTGTGGCGTCAGGCGCAGATAAGGCTTCACCGCCCGATAGCCCTTCGGAAAGCGCTGCTTGATCTCTTCCTCGTCCTTCAACGAAGGCACGATCACCACCTCATCACCGTCCTGCCAGTTAGCCGGCGTGGCCACTTTGTAGTTGTCGGTGAGTTGCAGCGAATCGATCACCCGTAGAATCTCGTGGAAGTTGCGCCCGGTGCTCGCCGGGTAGGTGATGGTCAGGCGAATCTTTTTGTTCGGATCGATCACGAACAGCGAACGCACGGTCAACGTGTCGTTGGCGTTCGGGTGGATCAGATCGTACAGATCGGACACCTTGCGATCGGCATCGGCCAGGATCGGAAAGTTGACAACGGTGTTCTGGGTTTCGTTGATGTCTTCGATCCACTTGTGGTGCGAGTCCACCGGGTCGACCGACAGCGCAATGGCTTTGACGCCGCGCTTGCTGAATTCATCTTTGAGTTTGGCGGTGAAGCCCAGCTCGGTGGTGCACACCGGGGTGAAGTCCGCCGGGTGGGAGAACAGCACGCCCCAGCTATTGCCCAGCCACTCGTGAAAACGAATCTTGCCGGCACTGGAATCCTGTTCGAAGTCGGGGGCGATGTCGCCGAGTCTGAGGCTCATGGTGCTGCTCCTGATGAGTTGTTGGAGACCTCAACTGTAGCTCGGGATTTGCCATCATGAAAAAGAATAAATAATCAGATATCTAGATCATAAGTGAATATTAAACATCTGTTCACTGGACGCTGAACGGCATCCCGACGAACATCGGTCGCAAGGTTCGAGAAGGCCTTGAGTTGCAGTAAAGAGGGAAATTCGGGGAGGGCTTACGGGGGTGGGCCTGACTCGAAAACGCAAAAGCCCCGTCCGGCGCGATGCCGGACGGGGCTTTTTTTACGTCAGATACTTGAAAACGCTATTACAGCAGCGGCAGCGAATAGCTGAGGATCAGACGGTTTTCGTCCTGATCGCGCTGACCGGCGATGTCGTTGCGCCACGAAGCGTTTTTCCACATGAAGCCCACGTTCTTCAACGGGCCTTCTGGGATCACGTACGCGACGGTCAAATCGCGTTCCCACTCGGAAGCGCCGTTCGAGGTTTGAACGCGACCGGCGTTGTAGGTATCGATGTTGTCGCCACGCAGGTAAACCATGCCAGCGGTCAAGCCAGGCACGCCCACTTTGGCGAAGTCATAGGAGTAGCGTGCTTGCCAGGTGCGCTCGCCGGCACGGCCGAACTTCTGGATTTGCATGTCGGTGATGGTGTAGTTCGACGAACCGTCGCCTTGGTTCAGCCAAGGGAAGTCGCTGCTGCCGTTGCTGACCTGATAGCCACCACCGAAGGTGTGACCGGCAACGGTGTACAGGAACAAGCCGCTGTACAGGTTGTTGTCGACTTTACCGCGACCGTTGGCGAAACCAGCGTAGCTACCGGTGCTGTAGTAAGCAGGCGTGTCACCGTTGGCGCCGTCATCGGAGCTGTTGAAGTAACGCAGATCGGACTTCAACACGCCCGGGCCGATTGCCCAGTTGTGAACCAGACCCAGGAAGTGTTGCTTGTAGAAATCTTCCAGGTTGCCGTAGTAGTACTGGGCAGTCAGGTCTTTGGTGATTTTGTAGTCACCACCGGCGTAGATGAACTTGTTGCTGTCGCGACCGCTGACGGTTGGGCTGTTAGCGCCACCAATCGACAGTTGCTCGTTGTTGCTGGAGTTACGACCTTTCACGGCTTCGATCTGACCACCGACCAGGGTCAGGTCTTTGATGTCGCCGGAAGTGATCTGGCCACCCTGCCAGGTTTGTGGCAGCAGACGACCGTCGTTGGTCACGATGACCGGCAGTTTTGGCTGCAGGGTGCCCAATTTCAGTTCGGTCTGGGAGATCTTGGCTTTGGCAGTCAGGCCCAGGCTCGAGTAGTTATCAACCGCTTCGCCGTTGGACTTGCTCGGGAACACAGTGCCGCCGTAAGAGGTAGCAGTAGCGCCGTTAGTGCCGCCACCCGAATCCAGCTTGATGCCCAGCAGGCCGATAGCGTCGATACCGAAGCCGACGGTGCCTTGGGTGTAACCGGAGATGAAACGCAGATCGAAGCCTTGGCCCCATTCTTCGTTCTTGCTCTGAGCGCCAGCGGCTTTGGTGCCGGAGTCACGGTTATCGGTATTGATGTAGAAGTTACGCAGCCCCAGTGTGGCCTTGCTGTCTTCGATGAAACCGGCGGCGCCTGCCTGCTGCGCCATAACCCCTACGGCCACAGCCAGGGCCAAGGTGGACTTGTTCATGTATAGCTCCTCTCGTTTCTAATTTTTGTGTTCCTGGCCCGGGGTCTGATGCCCTGGATCCTAAGATGCGCGATTAGCGCCAGACCGTGACTGACAAGTCAATCGTAACCTCGTGTGTCTACGACCAAGGTCTAATCGCAGTGATTTGGTCCCTGCACAGTACTGATTTCCTGATAACCCCAAAAAGAATTATTTCATTCTTTTTAATACCATTCGAGTATATGGCCCATTAATGGCCACCTGCAGCGGGATACAGGATATCGGCTACTAAGCTCATTCCTAAATGGTATTTATTAGCCTTTTTTTAGATCGATTAGCTTTGGCGCATTCAAATCACGTCAAACCCTATCCAAAAGGCGACGCCATCATGGCCAAACGCGCACTATCGAGTCAATTTGTTACAGTTTGTGTATCGGCGATATTTTCTTTTTCCGCACAGGCGGCCAACCTCACGGTTGGCTACCAAACCGGTATCGATCCGAGCAAAGTCCCGCAGGCTGACGGTGTCTACGAGAAAACCATCGGCGAGAAGATCGACTGGCGTCGTTTCAACAGCGGCCCGGAAGTTGTGACAGCCATTGCTTCGGGCGACGTGCAGATCGGCAACCTCGGTTCCAGCCCGCTGGCGGCAGCCGCTTCACGCAATCTGCCGATCGTCGCCTTCATCGTTTCAGCGCAGATCAACGCCGCCGAAGCACTGGTGGTGCGCAATGGCAGCGGCATCAATTCCCCGCAGGATCTGGTCGGCAAGACCATCGCCACACCCTTCGTTTCCACCTCGCATTACAGCCTGCTCGGTGCCCTGAAGCATTGGGGCCTCGACGCTTCGAAAGTCAAAGTGGTGAACCTGCAACCGGCAGAAATCGCCGCGGCGTGGAAGCGTGGCGATATTGATGGCGCGTTTGTCTGGTCGCCGGCGCTGGGTGAAATCCGCAAGACCGGCAAGACCTTGACCGATGCTGCGCAAGTTGGCCAGTGGGGCGCGCCGACCTTTGAAGTGTGGGTCGCACGCAAGGACTTTGCCGAGAAGCACCCGGACGTCGTGGCCAAATTCGCCAAGGTCACGCTGGACTCGTTTGCTGATTACGCGGCGCACAAAGACAGCTGGACGGCTGACTCGGTGCCTGTGCAAAAAATCGCCAAACTGACCGGTGCCAATGCCGCCGACGTGCCTGAATTGCTCGCCGGTTCCGCATTCCCGGATGCCAAGGCACAACAAACCACGGCGCTGCTGGACGGCGGCACGGCGAAGGCGATTGGTGAGACGGCGAAGTTTTTGAAGGAACAGGGCAAGGTTGAGACGGTGCTGCCGGATTATTCGCCATACGTGAGCGCGAAGTTCATCACCGAGTAATTGATCGTTCCCACGCCGATCGCTGATCGTTCCCACGCTCCGCGTGGGAATTCAGCCCGGGACGCTCCGCGTCCCATCGAAAGCCGAACGCGGAGCGTCCGTTGAGCCATTCCCACGCAGAGCGTGGGAACGATCGATGAACCGGGTCAGAGGGTTTTTTCAAAGATCTTCGAGTTGCGCTGGTAGTTGTACAGCGACGCCCGTGCCGCTGGCAGGCGCTCGACGCTGCTTGGCTCGAAGCCACGTTCGCGGAACCAGTGCGCGGTGCGCGTGGTAAGTACGAACAACGTTTTCAAGCCCTGCGCCCGCGCACGTGTCTCGATGCGCTCCAGCAACTCATCGCCGCGACGACCGTGGCGATATTCCGGGTTCACCGCCAGGCACGCCAGTTCACCGGCGTCCGATTCGGCAATCTGATACAGCGCCGCACAGGCGATGATCATGCCTTCGCGTTCGACCACGCTGAACTGCTCGATCTCACGTTCCAGCACTTCGCGCGAACGACGCACCAGAATCCCCTGTTCTTCCAGCGGACTGATCAAGTCGAGCAAACCGCCGACATCTTCAATCGCCGCTTCGCGCACCAACTCGAATTGCTCTTGCGCGACCAGCGTACCGCCACCGTCACGGGTAAACAGTTCGGTCAGCAGCGCACCGTCTTCGACGTAACTGACGATATGGCTGCGCGCCACGCCGCCACGGCACGCTTCGGCAGCGGCATCGAGCAGTTCCGCCTGATAGTTGCTGCCCAGACGCTGCAAATGCGCCGGCACTTGTTGCGGGCGCAGTTCGCGCACCAGTTTGCCGTTTTCGTCGATCAGGCCGAGATCAGCGCCGAACAGCAGCAGCTTGTCGGCACCCAGATCGATGGCAGCGCGGGTGGCGACGTCTTCGCAGGCGAGGTTGAAGATTTCACCGGTCGGCGAGTAACCCAGCGGCGACAGCAGCACGATCGAACGCTCATCGAGCAGACGATTGATGCCCTTGCGGTCGACCCGGCGCACTTCGCCGGTGTGGTGATAGTCGACGCCTTCCAGCACGCCGATCGGCCGCGCGGTAACGAGGTTGCCGCTGGCCACGCGCAGACGCGAGCCCTGCATCGGCGACGAGGCCATGTCCATCGACAGCCGCGCTTCAATGGCAATGCGCAACTGACCGACCGCGTCGATCACACACTCCAGCGTCGCGGCATCGGTGATGCGCATGCCGTGATGGTAATGCGGGGTCAGGCCGCGCGCGGCGAGGCGGGTTTCAATCTGCGGGCGCGAACCGTGCACCAGCACCAGTCGTACGCCAAGGCTGTGCAGCAAGACCAGGTCGTGGACAATGTTGCCGAAGTTCGGATGCTCCACGCCGTCGCCGGGCAGCATGACGACGAAGGTGCAATCGCGGTGGGCATTGATGTAAGGGGACGCGTGACGAAGCCAATTAACGTATTCGGGCATGAACCTGGGCCTGTAATAAATAGCAGCCGGAAAAAGGGCGAAACGGAAAACGCACAGCGGGCTGATGGTTATCGTCGGAACAGGCTTGGCGACACGCGCGCTCTCCTCATGAATACGGGTTCAATTCCCACAAATTTAACGACCTCCCCCTGTAGGAGCTGCCGCAGGCTGCGATCTTTTGCGCTTTAAAACCAAGATCAAAAGATCGCAGCCTTCGGCAGCTCCTACAAGGGAGGCGTTCAATTCTTCAGGCAGTAATGTTCAATCAGTTGCCGTAATAGATGCACGGTAGGCTGCAAACGTGACATTTCAAGGTACTCGCCGGGCTGATGCGCGCAGGCAATGTCGCCGGGGCCGAGGACGATGGTTTCGCAGCCGAGGCGCTGAAGATAAGGCGCTTCGGTGCCGAACGCTACTGCTTCGGCGCTATGACCGGTGAGCTTTTCGGCGATGCGCACCAGTTCGGCGTCTGCATCCTGCTCGAACGGCGGCACTTCCGGGAACAACGGTTTGTAATCGATCTTCACCTGATGCCGCTCGGCCACCGGGTTGAGCTTGCGCAGAATCTCCGCGCGCAGCACCTTCGGATCCATGCCCGGCAGCGGTCGCAGATCGAACTCCAGCGAACACTGGCCGCAGATACGGTTGGGATTATCGCCACCATGAATGCAACCGAAGTTCATCGTCGGCTGCGGCACGCTGAACTGCGGGTTGTTGAATTCACGCTGCCACAACAGGCGCAGACCGCGCAGTTCGCCGATCGCGTCGTGCATCGCTTCGAGTGCACTGTGGCCCAAGCGTGGATCCGACGAATGGCCGCTCTGCCCGAGAATGTCGATGCGCTCCATCATGATGCCTTTGTGCATGCGGATCGGTTTCAGCCCGGTCGGCTCACCGATTACCGCTGCGCGGCCCAACGGACGCCCGGCCTCGGCCAGTGCACGGGCGCCGGACATCGAGCTTTCTTCATCGCAAGTGGCGAGGATCAGCAGCGGTTGTTTGAACGGCTGATCGAGCAGCGGCAACACCGCTTCGATGATCAGCGCGAAAAAGCCCTTCATGTCGCAACTGCCGAGGCCGACCCAGCGGCCATCGACTTCGGTCAATTTCAGCGGATCGGTCTGCCACAACGCATCGTCGTACGGCACCGTGTCGCTGTGCCCGGCCAGCACCAGCCCGCCGGGGCCGCTGCCAAAACTGGCGAGCAGGTTGAATTTGCCGGGGCTGACTTGCTGGATATCGCAGCTGAAACCCAGATCACCCAGCCAGCCGGCGAGCAAATCGATCACCGCGCGGTTGGACTGATCAAGGTTCGGTTGGGTACAGCTGACCGACGGCGCGGCAATCAACGCAGCGAACTGGTCTTGCATGGACGGCAAAGGCATCGCTGACTCCAACTCCCGATTTGAAGTCCATCATAGAACCATCCGGCGTCAGGAATAAACCGCCGCAGGGCGTAGGACGAATCAGTCCTGTACACTGCACGGCCTTGGCAGCCACATATTCCCCGGCTGCGCTCCCGATCCTGGATTTTCCGGCCATGCAGAAAGAAACCGAAATCAAACTCCGCGTCAGCCGCGAAACCCTCGCCGCCCTGCGCGAGCACCCGTTACTGAAAAAACGCAACAAAAGTGGCTGGGAACGCCGTGAGTTGATGAACCAGTACTTCGACACCCCCGAGCGCGATCTGGCTCAGGCCAAAGTCGCCCTGCGCCTGCGCAAGGACGGTGACGAAGTGATTCAGACCCTCAAGACCCGTGGCCAGAGCGTCGCCGGCCTGTCCGAGCGTAATGAATACGACTGGAAGTTGCCGAAAGCCAAACTCGACGTGAAGAAACTCGACGGCGAATGCTGGCCCGAGTCGCTGGCCGAGCTGGACAAGAAAACCCTCAAGCCGATCTTCACCACCGATTTCGTCCGCGAACGCGCCGAAATTGCCTGGGGCCGTGGCAAGAGCAAAGTGGTTATCGAAGCCGCGCTGGATCTCGGTCACGTTGTAGTCGGCAAGCAGAAAGAAGAAATCTGCGAGCTGGAACTGGAACTGCGCGAAGGCGAGCCTGCTGCGCTGCTGGAACTGGCCGCTGAACTGGCCGCTACCCTCGCGCTGATGCCGTGCGACATCAGCAAGGCTGAGCGCGGTTATCGTCTGTACGACGCCAACAGCTACTCGCTGAGCCTGCCGGCGCCAGAGCTGACCCCGGAAACCCAGCTCGACGACGCTTTTGCCGCGCTGAGCTGGCACTTGCTCGGCAGCAGCCAGCGTCTGGCGGAACAGTACCGTTTCAACGGCCACTGGCGCCTGTTGCTCGACTGGGTCGAGAACCTCGCGGAAATGCGCGCCCTGCTCAGCAGCCTCGGCCAGGCCGCACCGCGTCAGTCGACTCACGATTTGCGCGTTGCACTGGATGCATTGCTGGAAGACTGGCGCCCGCTGGTGCAAGCCGGTATCGAAGACGAAGACGTGCGCAAAGCCGCGCCGGAGCAGTTCCTCGAAGAACTCGAAGACCCGCGTTGGGGCCTGTTCTCGCTGAACACTTCGCGCTGGTTGCTGGCTCGCACCTGGACCGCCGAGCGTAACGTGCGTGGTAATCGTCAGGGCGGTGCGCAGTTGCACAGCTGGTTGCCGCGCACCTTGGGCGAAGAAGCGACTGCTTTGCAGTTGCAGCGTTATCAGCAGCAGCCGGAAGATCTGGCTGAGCAACTGCCGCGTATCGAGCGCATTCAGGTCTGGCTGCACCACGCACGCAACGTGCTGGAGATCCCGGAAATGGATCGCCTGTACGGCGAACTGAACAAACTGGCACAACTGGCCAACGAGCCGACGATCACTGACGAACTGCTTGATGCACGCAAGCAGCAGGCGATTGCGGTTTACCAGAATCGTGCGTGGAAAATGCTGCTGCGCATGTAAGCCCTCTGTGGTGATCGTTCCCACGCTCCGCGTGGGAATGCAGCCCGGGACGCTCCGCGTCCCAAAGCGGACGCAGAGCGTCCATTGAGGCGTTCCCACGCAGAGCGTGGGAACGATCAGTGGGAACGATCAGGGTCAAACCGGGAGGCTGGTGGTGGATTTGATCTCCGACAGCGCCACAATCGAATTCACTTCCTGAATCCCCGGCACCAGCGACAACTTCTCGAAGAAGAACCGCTCATACGCCTCAATGTCCGCCGCGACGATCCGCAACAAAAAATCCACCGCGCCCATTAGCACATAACACTCCAGCACCTCCGGAAAGCCGCGAATCGCTTCGGTAAATTCGGTGAAGTTCGAACGCCCGTGCGCGTTGAGTTTGATCTCGGCGAAGATCTGCGTGTTCAGGCCAATCTTCTTGCGATCAAGCAAGGTCACCTGGCCACGAATGATGCCCTCCTCCTTCATCCGCTGAATCCGCCGCCAGCACGGCGATTGCGAGAGGCCGACCTGCTCGGCGATCTGCGCGCTCGACAGTGAAGCGTCCTCTTGCAGCAGGGCGAGAATCTTGCGGTCGTAGCTGTCCAGCTCACTGTGCATAGAAAAACCTCTAATCAACAGCCTTGCGAATAGATCCATTCGATCAATTGCCAACAACGCCGATCATAGCCAAGAAATACCCCGCACCGAATGTAAAAATTCCTCCAGAGAATTTGGAGACTCGTCATGCCGCACCTCGAAGCCGTCACCACCACGCCCACCCGCGCCGACGTCTGGAACGTCAGCAACGCCCATTGCCTGGCGCAATATCAAATCCTCGCCGAGGCCGAGCCGGATTTGCTGGTGCGGGTGCTGAATCTGTTCGCCCTGCAATTCCTCACCCCCGAACAGGTCAACGTGCAGCGCATGGACGATCTGATGTCGATCGACCTTGTCATGGGCGGCCTCAGTTGGCATCGCGCGCAAGTGATCGCGGAAAAACTTCGTAACCTGATTAGCGTCTGCTCGGTGGATCTGCAAAACGCCGACAGCGCTTGGGATGCGCCTGCACAAGCGGCCGGCTGACAAATCCGGCAACGGCTTCGTCGGGTAGTGGCCCAACGGTCTGCCCGGCCACGACTATCCTTTTGCGCACTGTCGTTTAAAAGGAAGCCCGCATGTCCGTTCAATTCGCCACTCAGGACCGCTGGCTGGAACTCAATGATGTGCTGCGTGAACTGGTCGCCCAAGGCTTTATCTGCCAGGACGCGGCGGAGCAGGCGCTGAATGCGCGCCGCCGTCACGCCGCAAATGGCCAGATGCACCCGCTGGAATTTATCGCCAGCCAGCAACTCGACGACCTCAGCCGTCCGGGCAAACACCTCGACCTGGAAAGCCTGACTTTGTGGCTGGCGCAGCAGGCCGGCCAGGCGTATTTGCGCATCGATCCGCTGAAGATCAACGTCGCCGCGATCACGCCCTTGATGTCTTACGCCTTCGCGCAACGGCACAAGATTCTCGCCGTGGCGGTCGACCGTGATGCGGTGACCGTCGCCAGCGCCCAGCCATACGTCACCGGCTGGGAAGCCGATCTGACTCACGTGCTGAAACTGCCGATCAAACGGGTGGTGGCCAACCCGGCGGACATCCAGCGCTTCAGCGTCGAGTTTTTCCGGCTGGCAAAATCGGTCAGCGGCGCCAGCAATGCCGATGCGCAGAGCGGCAACCTCGGCAACTTCGAACAACTGCTCAACCTCGGCGCCAGCGATCAGGAGCCGGACGCCAACGACGCGCACATCGTCAACATTGTCGACTGGCTGTTCCAGTACGCCTTTCAGCAACGCGCCAGCGATATCCACATCGAACCCCGGCGCGAACAAGGCACCGTGCGCTTTCGCATCGACGGCGTGCTGCACAACGTCTATCAATTTCCGCCGCAGGTGACCATGGCGATTGTCAGTCGCCTGAAAAGCCTTGGGCGGATGAACGTCGCCGAAAAACGCAAACCGCAGGACGGCCGGGTCAAGACCAAGACCCCGGAGGGCGGCGAAGTTGAGTTACGCCTGTCGACGCTGCCCACCGCGTTCGGCGAAAAAATGGTCATGCGGATTTTTGATCCGGAAGTGCTGCTCAAGGATTTCGATCAACTGGGTTTCAGCGCCGACGATCTGCGGCGCTGGCAGGACATGACCCGTCAGCCCAACGGCATCATTCTGGTCACCGGGCCGACCGGTTCGGGCAAGACCACCACCCTGTACACCACGCTGAAAAAACTGGCGACGCCGGAAGTGAACCTCTGCACCATCGAAGACCCGATCGAAATGGTCGAGCCAGCGTTCAACCAGATGCAGGTGCAGCACAATATCGACCTGAGCTTCGCCGCCGGGGTGCGTGCACTGATGCGGCAAGACCCGGACATCATCATGATCGGCGAGATCCGCGATCTGGAAACCGCCGAAATGGCTATTCAGGCAGCGCTGACCGGGCACTTGGTGCTGTCGACGTTGCACACCAACGACGCACCCAGCGCGATCAGCCGTCTGCTCGAACTCGGCGTGCCGCATTACCTGATCAAAGCCACCGTGCTCGGCGTTATGGCCCAGCGTCTGGTGCGCACGCTGTGCCCGCACTGCAAGGCACCGCAGACGCTGGAGGAAGAAGACTGGCAAACCCTGACCCGCCCGTGGCAAGCGCCACTGCCGGGCAATGCGCAACGGGCCATCGGTTGCGTGGAGTGCCGCGACACCGGTTATCACGGCCGCGCCGGGGTTTACGAAATCATGCAACTGAGCGACAGCCTCAAAACGTTCATCACCCCGGACACCGATCTGGCAGCGATTCGACGTCAGGCGTTCAAGGAAGGCATGCGCAGTTTGCGTCTGTCCGGCGCGCAGAAAGTCGCGGCGGGGCTGACCACGATTGAGGAAGTGTTGCGGGTCACGCCGCAGAGTGAGCTCAAGTAGGCCGTCAGGGAACTGGATCGGGGCTTGGCAATCCAACGCCCTAGTTAACCCCCAGGAGTCACCTCATCATGCGTCTCAAACTTGCTGTCGCCACCTTGGCCCTGCTGTCCCTTCCCGTTGGTTCGGCCATGGCGGACAGCTTTTGGCGTAACGTCATTTCGTCCGGTGCGACCACCGGTTCGACCTACCTGACCTTCAAGGATCACAAACTGATCATCGCCGCCCAGGATGATGCCGGCAGTTTCGTCGCCAGCGACGGCGACATTCGCGGGCCGTACCTGGAAGCCGCGATGCAGAAAGTACGCGCCGACAACCCGGGCCTGCAGGCGACGGACATGGAACTGGCGAATGCGATTCTGGCGAAAAACGCCGTGGCTTCCGAGTAACAAAAATGCCGCTCAATCGAGCGGCATTTTTTTGCCCAAATTTCCGCCTCAACACCATCCCTTGTAGGAGTGAGCCTGCTCGCGATAGCGGTGAATCAGCCGCCAAAAATATTGGCTGACACTACGCTATCG